>JBEAQB010000077.1:0-8535 GCA_041164125.1 Cyanobacteriota bacterium | reverse complement strand
TTCCTAAAACCCTTTTAAATCAGTGCTCTCCAGACTTTTCCCCACCAATAAGCATCATAGGGGTGAGGCTGTTGGTTGCTCATAGTTAGGAAAAACAATCACACTTAAACTTAATTCTACGCTTAAACCTTGGCTATTAGACGCAGACTATGCTCTTAGTTAGCTTAGGTGGTCGGAATCCCCATGCCATAATCTTTGATTCGGCCTAGGGAGTCTACACAATTCATCATATTGGAACTCGCTGGCTGGGGTAAGATCTGGGTATCGACAACGAACATTGTTGCCATTGTTGCTGAATCTCCCCTGAGTTTCCCCATGATCCAAGCCATAAGCCTCCCCCAGTCTATCAACCTCAAGGATCCCACCTATTATTTCAACCGTGAACTAAGCTGGTTGGCGTTTAACAAACGGGTGTTGCAGGAAGGGTTAGATGAACGGACGCCGTTGCTAGAACGTTTGAAGTTTCTGGCAATATTTTGTTCAAATTTGGATGAATTTTTTATGGTGCGGGTTGCAGGGCTCAAACAGCAAGTCGCCGCCAATGTCACAAAACTCACCCCTGATGGTCGCACCCCCTCTCAGCAATTGAGGGAAATTAGCAATGCCCTGCGGCCCATGGTCAAGGATCAAGACCAGGTATTTGAATATACGCTGAAGCAAAAATTGTTGAAGGAAGGGATATTTCTCAATGATTATGTCGATCTCAACCCCGAAGAACGTTTTTATTTACAACAGTTTTATCATGATCATATTTTTCCGGTTCTAACGCCCTTAGCGGTTGATCCCAGCCATCCTTTTCCCTACATATCCAACCTCAGCCTAAATTTAGGGGTGGTGGTGAGGGATCCTGATACCGATGAAGAGTTATTTGCCCGGGTTAAGGTCCCCCAAACATTACCCCGTTTTGTGGCACTGCCGCAGGAGATCTGTCAACCTGATGGCCTTGAGAATTGGGTGTGGACGGGGGTTCCCATTGAACAGGTTATTGCCCACAATTTAGCGTCTCTTTTCCCCGGCATGATTATTCAGGAATGCCATCCGTTTCGGGTCACTCGGAACGCTGACATCGCGGTGGAGGAAGATGAGGCGGATGATTTATTATTGGCGATCGAAGAGGAGTTACGGAAGCGCCGGGTCGGCAAATCCGCTGTGCGGCTAGAAATTCATCGCTCTACGCCCAAGCCAATTCGCGATCGCCTGATGCACGATTTAGGGCTAGAGGAAATCGACGTTTACGAAATCGATGGTTTGTTGGGGCTCAAAGACCTCTTTTTCTTTTTATCCATGCCAACGCCCCACTTAAAAGACGAACCTTGGGGGTCAGTTGTCCCCAATCGCCTCAAAAACGTGCACGAAGTGGTGGATGGCGATAGCGATGGCCGCATTGAGCAAGATGGTATTGATATTTTCACCTTGATTCGTCAAGGGGATATTTTGGTGCACCATCCTTACCAATCCTTTAGCGCCTCGGTACAACAATTTATCACCCAGGCGGCCTATGACCCAGATGTTTTAACCATTAAAATGACCTTGTACCGCACCTCTGGGGATTCACCGATCGTTAATGCCCTCATTGCAGCGGCAGAAAACGGTAAGCAGGTGGCGGTTTTGGTGGAACTCAAAGCCCGATTTGACGAGGAAAATAATATCAATTGGGCCCGTAAACTGGAGCAATACGGCGTCCATGTTGTTTACGGTTTAGTGGGACTCAAAACCCATACCAAAACGGTTTTGGTAGTACGCCAAGAAGGGAATCAAGTGCGTCGCTACGTCCATATTGGCACGGGGAATTATAATCCCAAAACGGCGAAACTTTATACTGACTTAGGACTGATTACCTGTTGCCCCGCGTTAGGCAATGACTTAACGAACCTATTCAACTTTCTCACGGGCTATTCTCGCCACAAAAACTACGAGAAATTGTTGGTCGCGCCGGTTAATATGCGGGAGCGGATGGTATCAATGATTGAACGGGAAGCGGAACATTGTCGCAATGGGGGAAGTGGTCGCATTGTGGCCAAGATGAATTCTTTGGTGGACACCCAAATTATTCGCACCCTTTATGAAGCGTCCCAGGCAGGGGTCAAAATTGATTTAATTATTCGCGGGATTTGTTGTTTGCGTCCTGGGGTACCGGAGGTGAGTGACAATATCCGGGTTATTAGCGTCATTGGCCGGTTACTGGAACATTCTCGAATTTTCTATTTCCACAATGGCGGCGATGAGGAAATTTATATTGGTAGTGCCGACTGGATGACCCGTAATTTAACGCGACGGGTGGAGGTGATTACGCCTGTCGATCAGTTGGGGCTCAAACAAGAACTACAGGAAATCCTGGGTATTTTGCTGGCGGACAATCGCCAAGCCTGGGAGTTACAAGCCGATGGAGTCTATGTTCAACGGCGGCCCGCGTCTGAAGACCAAGTCCAGAGTGCCCAAGCGACGTTTATGGCGCAGGCGATCGCCGAAACAACGGAAGGGGGAGACGCCTAAGATAGGAGTATCTTCAAAGTCGACAATCGAAAAGACGGAGGAAAAAGAAAGTCACCATTTTGAGTCCATAGGGGGACTTCCACCAGATCGCGGGAAAAATCCCGGCCGGCGCGTTCAGGGAAAAGTCCCATTGATCATATTCCTCAAACCGCAACTTTCCTTCTACGATCCATCCAACCTGTTGGGCAAAAGCCCCCATAACTTTTCGGTCCTGGGTGCGCAGGGTATCGATAGTGCCCCCCACTTTTTGATAAGCCGCTAATTGGGTGCTAAAACCGAAGCGTTCCTGACTATAGGTCCGCCATAGGCGATCAATTACCGTTAAAACGGTGCAGGGTAAAGCTGCCAACGTTTCTGGATTGAGGGTATCCCGGGTTTTATTTAAGGAGTCTAAAATAATTTGGGTTGTGGCGAAATCCGCTCCTTTGTAATCCCCATTAATTAATAGGCTTTGGAGCTGTCCGTAACGCTCGATATCAGGAATTAAAAGCAGTTGATTTTCTAACGTCTCGATCCGTTGGCTCAGGATTTGTATTTGCTGGGTGAGGGTCTGCAAGTGTTGGGCAATCTCAGACTGATCGGATGGCGGCATGTGGAAGGATTCGGTCATTGGAGTGATAGATTATGGGCGATAGACATCAGCACGTTACCCGCTCTCCGCATTACGGTGAGCGACTTTAAGTAACCCTTGGTAACCAGGATAAATCTGCAGGCCGTGCCAGATCTCATCGCTTTGCAGGAGGGACAAATAAGTCCTTGGATACCAGTCTAAAACTTTGCCTAGGGAGTAAATGGCATCTTCGGGGAAGCCTTGCTGTACTTGACAGCGCGCCATTTCGTACCAAATATAATCATCTCGGGGATCAAGTGCCAAAACCTGTCGATAGCAGTTGATGGCTTGTTGATACCGACCTAATCTGTGCCAGAGTTCGCCCTGGCGGAACCAGGCCCAATAATCCGTCGGCCGGATAGTGAGCGCCTTTTGATAGGCTTGCAAGGCATCTGCATAGCGCCCCCACCGCCGGAGGCAATCCGCCCGTCGATACCAGCCCCAAAAATCGCTTGGTCTCATCTTTAACGACTGCCTAAAAGTGGCGATCGCCGCGTCGTAATGACCCGCTAACCGATAGGATTCTCCCAATCGATAGGTCGCCCAATAGTCATGGGGCAGGTGAATGAGGGCCTGCTGGAAGCAGGTAATTGCCCGCTCAAAATCATTAACTTCCGTTAAATAAACGCACCCTTGATCGTACCAAGCCCAGTAGTTGTCCGGTTCAATCTGACAAGCATTACCGTAACTTACTGCCGCGTCACCATAACGCCTCAATTGCTCTAGGACAAGCCCCCGCTTGTACCAGGCCCAATAATCCCCGGGATAATAGTCTAAAGCCCGTTCATAACAAATCAGCGCCTCGCTATAGCATCGTTGCGCCAGAAGCCTATTGCCTTGGGCATACCAACCTTGGTAGCTATCAGGACGGCATTCAAGGGGGTTAAAAATTGTTGCACTAGCAGAACAGTTAGCCATTGTTTTCCTGCAAGGAAGGTGACATGCGGGCGGAGACCCCATATCAAAGGGAATCGTTGATCAGTATAGTCATTGGAGTTGATTTTACAGAAAATTGAGGCAGGCAGGGGCTTGATCTGCCCAGCTTGTCAGCATTGGGTTACATAAGACTCGGCAGGAGCAATACTGATAGGCATCGCTATCTTGACCGAGATCAGGGCAAAACTTGGGGGATAATGGAGACGTTGAACTAGACAGAGTAATCAGGAGCGATAACATGTCCCGTCTAGCCCTGCTGAGCGTATCAGACAAAAGCGGCATTGTGGCCTTGGCCCGGCAATTGGTTGAAAACTATGGATTTGACTTAATCAGTAGTGGCGGTACAGCGAAAACATTGCAAGCAGCCGCTATTCCGGTCACCAAAGTGAGCGATTACACTGGGGCCCCAGAAATTTTAGGGGGACGGGTTAAAACCTTACATCCTCGTATTCATGGTGGCATTTTAGCGCGGCGGGATCTGGCTAGTGACCAAGCAGAGTTAGAGGCACATCAGATACGCCCATTGGATTTGGTGGTGGTGAACCTTTATCCCTTTGAGGCAACCATTGCCCAACCAGGGGTTACCGTGGCGGAAGCGGTAGAACAAATTGACATTGGCGGCCCGGCTATGATTCGGGCTACAGCGAAAAATTTTGCCCATACGACGGTGTTAACCCACCCCAATCAATACGACGAGTATTTAATGGCTCTCCAAGCAGGGGACATTTCCCTGGCATTGCGACAAAAATTTGCTGGCGAAGCGTTTGCCCTGACCAATGCTTACGACCAGGCGATCGCCACTTATTTTAGTCAATTGGACGGTGCCCCTAGGGAGCGGTTTGGGCTGAGTGGAACCCGACGACAATCCCTTCGTTATGGCGAAAATCCCCATCAAAGTGCGGGCTGGTATCAAACAGGACGACAAGCCACCGGTTGGGCGAGTGCGGAAAAATTACAGGGTAAGGATCTGAGTTACAACAACTTGGTGGACTTGGAAGCAGCTCGTCGCATCATCAGCGAATTTGATCCGTCAGAACCAGCTGTGGCCATTCTAAAACACACAAACCCTTGTGGTGTCGCCCTGGGAAGTACCCTCGCCGCTGCCTACCAAAAAGCCTTTGCCGCCGATGACACCTCCGCCTTTGGGGGCATTGTGGCCTTGAACCAGTCTATTGATGTAGACACCGCCACAGCAATGACCCAAACCTTTTTGGAATGTGTTGTTGCCCCTGCTTGCGATCCGCAGGCCCAAGCAATCCTAGCGAAGAAAAAAAATTTGCGGGTGTTGCTTTTACCCGACTTTGCCACCGGTCCCGTCCAAACCCTTAAGGCGATCGCCGGCGGTTTTTTAGTACAGGCAGCGGATGATCACCCCCAGGATCCCGAGAGTTGGCAAGTGGTCACGGTGAAACACCCCAGTGCCGAACAGTTAGCAGAACTAGCCTTTGCCTGGAAAGTCTGTAAACACGTCAAATCCAATGCCATCACGATTAGCAAAGACAGAACGACTCTGGGGGTCGGTGCTGGGCAAATGAATCGAGTTGGTGCCGTGGAAATTGCGCTTAAACAGGCCGGGGACAAAGCCCTGGGCGCCTATTTGGCCAGCGACGCCTTCTTTCCCTTTGATGATTCTGTGCGGACTGCCGCCGCTGCGGGCATTACTGCCCTCATTCAACCGGGGGGATCATTGCGGGATCAAGACTCCATCGACGCAGCTAATGAATTGGGGCTGGTGATGATCTTCACTGGCAGACGTCATTTTCTCCATTAAATTTGCCCCAATCCGGCCTGTGAGCTTACAACGTATAGACTTGCCCGTCTAAAAAAATGCGGGTAATGCCCTTCGCTTTGAGTGACGGCGTGGTTTTGCGGAAGAGGTCACTATCAGGCACTTTAATCACCCGCTGAGTACGGAGAGAAAACCGTCGGGCAACCCGGTGATTATCAAAAATGGGTAAGGTTTTTTGTTTAACTTCTGTTTCTGGAATGGTGCCATTAGGGGTTAATTCCTTAAGAGGACGAACGATTAACTCGGACATCCGATCAATCACTAAATAACAACTTTTCGGTAAGACGGCATCTTTAAACGGTTTGACAGAAACAACGTCGCCATTCTTGCCAATCATGATGATTGGTTCTTCCCCAGTCTCCTCTTCCTCTAAATCCTCATCCTCCTCTTCTAAATCCTCGTCCTCAGCGTCTAAATCTTCTAGATCGTCATCTTTATGGTTAAAGTCATCGTCCAAGTCTTTGACGATCTCATCCAAAGCCGCTGATTTAATTGCCACAATCTGGGGTCGGTTAGTGGTTTTTGGCAGCGGGGACACCTGGGATGAGGCATCTGGGGTTGGCGAAGGCGAAACCGGATTAGGGTCTTCAACACCTGCATCTGCTGGGTTGGTTATCGGCTCCCTCAGGGTTTTGGTCAAGCGAGTCCGACGCCGTTTGCCAGTGGTCTGGGAGAGGGAGGGGGACGCAGGACTATCCGCAGGAGGAGAGGCAAACTGCTTATCCTGTCCTTTGCTGTCAGCGGTATTTAAAGACAAGCTGAGTTGGTCGTCCATGTTAGCGCCACGGCCAGCTCGTTTGGCTTGGATTAGGGCCTCGTACTCTGAAGATGACAAGGCGTTTTTCAATAAACGGCTGACGGTAGAGTTACTGACCCTGAAGCGTTCTGCCAAGGTGGTAGTAGTTGCCGGCGTCTGCCGGTAGAGGTCAACCATCGTTTGTTTATCAGCGTCACTTAATTTGGCGGGACTCATGGCATTAACCATCAAGACAATTTGACATTAGCGGAACAAAGAGCAGGAGTGAATCTGATAATATGTGGTTGATTCAGCAATAGAGTTCTTATGACTGTTGAGTGAGTGTTGCGATTTAGGGGTCGCGCCTAGTCAAATAACAGTCGTTGAATGTTCTCCGTCACCTGTTTCGATCTCAGATTCCCGCTAACTTGCAATATATCATTATGCCCATTGCTACGGCTAAACCGGCCCTTCTTGTTCTTGCCGATGGCACATCCTATCGGGGATGGTCATTTGGTGCAGATGGCACTACGGTAGGTGAAGTGGTCTTCAACACCGGCATGACAGGTTACCAAGAAGTCATGACTGATCCCAGTTATTGCGGTCAGATTGTGACCTTTACCTATCCTGAACTCGGCAATACCGGGGTCAATCCCGATGATGAAGAATCGGTTCATCCCCATGTTAAGGGAGTTGTGGCGAGAAATATAACCCTACGTCCGAGTAATTGGCGCTCAACCCAGTCTTTACCGGATTATTTACTGGAGCACAAAATCATCGGTATTTACGGTGTGGATACCCGAGCATTAACCCGCAAGCTCCGTTCTGTCGGGGCAATGAATGGCGGAATTTCCACCGAAATATTAGAGCCTGAGGCGTTACTAAACCATATTCAAACGGCCCCCACCATGGCGGGACTAAATTTAGTTAAAGAAGTTAGCACGGACGAAGTTTATGAGTGGACTGACCCCACCCATGACCATTGGCAGTTCGGTCCTGTTGATGCTCAAAACACACAAGCTCCCTTAACCGTTGTAGCTTTAGATTTTGGCGTAAAACGTAATATTCTGCGACGGCTAGCCAGTTATGGGTGTCGAGTGATCGTGGTTCCGGCGGGAACTCCCCCGGCAGAGATTTTGCAGTACAACCCAGATGGTATTTTTCTCTCCAATGGCCCTGGCGATCCGGCGGCAGTCCAAGAGGGAATTGTCACAACAAAAGCATTGTTAGCAGCCCAAAAGCCGATGTTTGGTATCTGCATGGGGCACCAAATTTTAGGTTTATCCCTGGGAGCAGAAACATTCAAGTTGAAATTTGGTCATCGAGGCTTAAATCAACCCTGTGGTCTGAGCCAACAGGTAGAAATTACTAGCCAAAATCATGGCTTTGCGGTCACTGAAGCCTCATTGGGGGATGAGGTGGAAATTACCCATTTCAACCTCAATGACAAAACGATCGCCGGTTTACGCCACAAGACGCTTCCCTTTTTCTCGGTGCAATATCACCCTGAGGCAAGTCCTGGGCCCCACGACGCAGATTACCTATTTGAACAATTTGTCACCGTCATGCGGAAGCACCGAGTAACTGCTTAGGGTGCCGTTTGGTTGAACAACTCCAGCCCGGGTTGCGAGGATGGAGTTGCCAAGCTTCCATCAGCGGAGTGTGTTTTGATGAATAGTGTACAGTGACAAATTAAAGGTAAAGCTTAAGGCTCAAAAGCGAGGGGATGATAAACCGCCCAGTTACCGCACGGTATTGCGGGTATTAGAACCTGTTATCAGTAAGAAGAAGAGACGTAATTAGATCGCCGGGTTGGCAGGGTCAACCTTGTCGGTGAAGACCCGGGATGGGGTTGACTGGGACTGTAAAGTAGTTTGTGTCAGAGGAAGTTGGTGAAAGTAAACGACCTGACAAACTCTAAACAAAGGAGTAAATCCATGGTTTCAAAAGAACTACTCGACGAACTACTCA
>JBEAQB010000076.1:0-5949 GCA_041164125.1 Cyanobacteriota bacterium | reverse complement strand
AAAGAAAACGTAATTGATGCGGTTTTCCAAACCCTGGTTACCCTCAAGCCCCAGATTCAGGATCTCGCCAGTTGACCATCCCGCCAAATTTTCAGGTCAGCTGGCGAAAGTGTCCGTGCCTGGCACGCATATAGTTCGCAAAAACCAAGAAAGCAATTAATAAATCTATTCACTTGTATCTCACATATCATCCTTGTCAACGCTCAACATTCCCACTAAGTAACTAAATAATTCTATCAAGTCCGCCGGAACCCGGAATAAGTTGAGATCTTGGTCGATGGTTTTTTGACGGCGATCGAGGCGACCGAATTGCCAGACATCCCCCGTGGACACCGCCCCATAGAGAGGATTTTCTCCATCATCTAACCATCGATCCAACGCAATCAACTCGATCGCCAGTTGGGTGAAACCTCTAGATAAATCCGCCTTTTTCGCTTCAATAACAATCAAACTTTTCTGCGTGTGTAAATAATAATCTAAAGAGCCTTTCAATTGCTCGGAAACTGTGAGGGAATATTCAATTCGCAACTGAGCCTGGGTATAGTCAATAAGTGTTAACAAAATGGGGGCAATGAGCACCTCTCGCCGGGCAATTTCACTACTTAAACTGACAAAAGGAAGGCGACGTTTAAGACTTTCTTGTAAACTGGCAAGACTTGAAAAATCTTGGTTGGATTGGGGCAAGGTTAATTGTTGGCGGGTAAAGCCATAGTTAAATTCAGCAAGAAGATCTTCCGGTTCAATATTTAGATCAAAATAGTTGCTGAATGTATAGGATTGGGTTAAGTCGAAGCGATTAGTTTTTAACATAGTGCATCAAGCTTTATGGCGGAATCGTTTTCATTGGCTGATGACTTTAAGCCTACATTCCGCAGGTTGGTGACAATGGCAGAGTATTTTATTGATGAAGCTAAAACTTTTATCCTGTAAGCATTTTATCATTTTTAATTAGACCAGCTTTTAAAACACTCAAGATTTTCAGGAAACCTACAGAATGTAGGTTGCTGTCATTGGGATTCTGCCAATTTGCGGAGCAAGCCAGCGGTCATTTCTTGAGGGTCTTCCGCCTGCATAATTGTCCGCACGATCGCCACTTGACGGCCGCCGGCCTGGATAACATCCACTAAGTTGGTGGGGTCAATGCCGCCAATCGCAAACCAGGGTACCGTGGCATGGGTAGCAGCATATTGTACATACTCCAGTCCCGCCGGGAGTTTCCCCGCTTTTGTCGGGGTGGCATAGACTGGGCCAACACCAATGTAGTCCGCCCCCTCAGCGATCGCCCGTTGCATTTCCGCCGGGTTGGTGGTGGAACGACCAATGATTTTTTGGGGGCCTAATAATTGCCTGGCTACGGCGATCGGCATATCCTGTTGACCTAAATGTACGCCATCTGCATTAACCGCTAACGCCAGATCAACCCGGTCATTGATCAGAAATAGAGCACCGTAGCGTTGACAGAGTTGTTGTAGTTGCTGAGCCCGTTGCCAGCGGAGGCCATCATGGGTGTCTTTATCACGATATTGCACCAACTGTAAGCCGCCCTGTAGCGCCGACTCAACAATTTTCTCTAGGTCCATAGCCGGAGAGGTAACCAGGTAAAGTGGCGTGTTTTTGAGCTGATGCAACTGGGTTTGACGCAATAATTGACTTTCTAGGGCATAAACCTGATAACGCATTTGCTTGCAACTGTCTCCCATCCCCGTTTCGTAGAGCTTGCCATATTCTTCCAACACCCGTAATGCCTCTTGCACCCGACCCAGATTAGCCTGGATCAGTGCCTGGGGACTTAGTCGCTGACATTCCTGGGGGTGGGTCAATTGAGTACCAACGTCTTCTGGGGTATTGCGGGCTGACTTTAAAGCGGTATGGTGCCATTGGGCCAGGGCTTGCCGTAAATCTTTACACTGCTGTGATAACGATGGATCTGCTAAAGCAAACCGACACCACTCTTCCACGGTACGCAATCCTTCCCGTGCACGGTTCAAATTGGCATCTAAAATGCGAGCGATCGCCGATAGGTGGGTCATGGTTATTGTCAAAATGTTGATGGGAAGCGGTGAAGTAACTTATCTACTGAACTGAGCCTAGCAATCACAACACAACAACGACAAGCAACAATTTGCCGAACGCGGGAGTTGACCTTAATTAGGACTAGGACAAGAAATTTTAAGCGTTAGGGAAGCTTAACCGGCGACAATTTCAGCTCAATCCACCTAACAATACGATTATAATGGTCGAATCATTAATCTTATTGTTAACTTGTATTGGTCAGTTAGGGAACCGGGGGAAGCATGAAAAGACGTTCTGGGGGTGTTTGGCTTGGCTTAGCGCTTTTGGCAGCGATCGCCGTTGTCTGGATTGGTGGCGTGAACCCTTTAAGCGGGTTACAGTCTGTCTTCGGCGATCAGCAACGCCCGGATCCTTTACCGCAAGATACCTTCATCCAGGTGTATTTTAACCACAATAATGCCAGGGGAGCAGACTTCGTCGATCCAGACCGGGGAATCAAGCGTGTCGGAGACAACTTAGAACAAATTATCCTAGACCACTTTGATCAGGCTACCACCAGTATTGATCTCGCTGTACAAGAGTTGCGTTTGCCCCGCATCGCCCAAGCCCTAGTTGCTAAACAAAAGGCAGGAGTTAGGGTCCGGGTTGTGTTGGAGAATATTTATAATCAAACGATTTTAGACGCAGTCAATCAATCGAAGGATGGCGACCGCCTGCAGGGGTATATTGCCTATATTGACCAAAATCAAGACGGCACAGTTAGTACTACGGAAAGCCAACAACGGGATGCCATACAAATTTTAAGGGACCATCAAATCGCGGTAATTGATGACACAGAAGATGGGACTAAGGGGACGGGGTTAATGCACCATAAGTTTGCCATTATTGATGGTAAAACCCTAATTGTTAGCTCAGCTAACTTTACCCCCAGTGGTCAATATGGGGATTTTGACGCACCAGCAACCCGGGGTAATGCCAATAATTTAGTGGTCTTAAACGCTCCTGCGCTGGCCGCATACTTTACCCAAGAATTTAATTATCTTTGGGGTGACGGGCCCGGGGGGAAACCCGATAGTCTCTTTGGCATTCATAAACCCAGGCGATCGCCAAAAATCCTGAAAGTCGGTGACACAAATGTGGCAGTCAAATTTTCCCCCGATCGTCGAGCCACTCCCTATCGAGAAACGAGTAGTGGTTTAATTGCCCGTTATCTCAATCAAGCGCAGGCAAGCATTCAACTGGCACTATTTGTTTTTAGTGAACAAACCCTAGCCGATGTCATTCAGCAACGCTTTCAAACTGGGGTAGACGTCAAAGCACTGATTGATCCGAGCTTTGCGTTTCGCTACTACAGTGAAGGATTAGATTTACTCGGGGTCACCCTCTTAAACAACTGTGAAGCAGAAGACAATAATCGCCCCTGGGCTTTAGCCACTGAATTTATGGGGGTTCCCAACCTGGCAAAGGGGGATAAATTACACCATAAAGTCGCATTAATTGACGACCATCTTGTGATTACCGGGTCTCATAATTGGTCCCCTGCTGCCAACCATAACAATGACGAAACCGTTCTAATCCTCGACAATCCGGCGATCGCCGCCCATTATCAACGCGAGTTTGACCGCCTCTACGCTGTGAGTGACTATGGCGTCCCTGCCTGGCTAAAGCGTAAAATTAATCGCCAAAATCAGGACTGTGCGGTGAAGACCCCACCCAAACCCTTAGCAACGGCCGTCCCCAATCAATTGATCAACCTAAACCAAGCCAGTTTATCTGAATTAGAGACGTTGCCAGGCATTGGCCCCAGCTTAGCGCAACGCATTATTGACGCTCGTCCATTCACCTCCCTAGCCGATCTAGAGCGGGTAAAGGGAATTGGTCCTACTAAGTTGAAACGGTTAACCGGGAAAGTGACTTGGTAATCAACTGAAACACCTCGACTAATGGAGGCGATCGCCGTCGTTTTTAATCGTACGGACGCAAAGATTGGCCGCAATTAGGATTGATGATATCCAAGTTAATAGCTTAACTTAGACTTGCAGATAGAGGTGTTTGTCGGCAATTTATACCGACAAACAGCCTGATGCAGCCTGAGGCTTAGTAACAAAGGGTAAATTTAATGCAAAAAGAGAATGTCTAAGATGGTCAATTTTGATCATCTTTTTTTACACTAAATTTAGTGATTTTTACCACATTTTAGGACACCATTTTTATAAGTCAAAAGTTTTATGGTAGTCACCACTTTTGCTGAGAAGTAGACGCGTGAGAGACGGGAAAACTTTGCCAAAGAATAATAGACTAAAGAAGCTAACTGCTCAGTCTGAGGCATTGTTATCTGTGAAATCTACACAATCGAATGGGTTACCCTTGGTCACAATTTACACAGATGGTGCATGTTTAGGGAACCCTGGCCCCGGTGGCTATGGCGTTGTTTTATTGACGGGCGATCGCCGTTTAGAATTAGCGGCCGGTTACAAACTGACGACCAATAATCGGATGGAAATGATGGCGGCAATCATCGGACTCCGGGCCTTGGAAGGTCCCAGTCAGGTAACCCTCTACAGTGATTCTCGCTATGTGGTGGATGCAATTACCAAAGGATGGGCAAAAAAATGGCAGGCAAAGGGGTGGCAACGCAATGCTAAAGAAAAAGCGAAAAATCCAGATTTGTGGGCCGAAATGTTAAGCCTCTGTGACCAGCATCAGGTGAACTTCAATTGGGTCAAAGCCCACGCGGGGAACCGGGAGAACGAACGTTGTGATCGCCTGGCAGTGGCAGCGGCTCAAACCCAGGCCACTCTGATTGATCAAGGTTTTGGCAAGGTTTAGCACCACAGGACTTGCCCCGATCACCCCCTTGGGCACTCTCCCCAAGGCAATGGTCAGAGAGGGCGGTAGCTGATTACTGACTTATTGAGCGGCGATCGCCTCAGTCGACCTTAGCCGCCGTTGCTTTTCCTTGGCACGGGGAATTTCCACGGTTAAAAAATCACGGGCCAAACGGGTATTGGGAAAGATTGCCTGGGCTTCTGCTAATAAATCATCGAGTTGCAGTGGGTTGCCTGGCGCGTAGCGAGGGCTGAAATGGGTCATGATCAATTGTTTTGCGCCCGCTAAGAGGGCCACTTGGGCCGCCATGGTGGAGGTGGAATGTAAGCGTTCAAACGCCATCTGGGCATCTTGATGGGCAAAGGTGGCCTCATGGACTAACAAATCTGCCCCTTGGGCCAGGGCGATCGCCCCTTCACAAAATACTGTGTCGGTGCAGTAGACAAAACTACGTCCAGGTTCTGGAGGGGCACACAAATCCTTGCCCCGAATCATACGACCGTCGGCCAAGGTAACGGTTTTGCCCTGCTTGAGTTGTCCGTATAATGGACCGGAAGGAATGCCTAACGCTTGTGCTTGATCGACATTAAAGCGTCCCGGTCGTTGCTTCTCTTCAACTCGATACCCATAGGCGGGAATACGGTGTTTCAGTAAGCCGCAACTAACTTTAAAGGCTTTATCTTCATAAATCACCCCATCTTCACGGATGGTATGAACCGTTAAACGTCGCCCTAAATGGGTCTGGGAGTACTGGGAACAGGCTGCCAAGTAATCCTTTAACCCGGCGGGGCCATATAACTGAATTCCCTGTCCTGTCCCGGCGAGCCCCGAACTTGCCAATAAGCCCATCAGACCAAAAATGTGATCGCCGTGCAGATGGGTAATAAAGATTCGAGTCAGTTGGGAAATCTTAACATCGCTGCGCAAAAACTGATGCTGGGTCCCCTCACCGCAATCAAATAACCAGACCTCCGCTCGCTGGGGTAGTCTTAGGGCAATACTAGAGACATTACGGGAACGGGTGGGAACGCCAGAGCTAGTGCCGAGAAAGGTAATTTCCACAAGAAAATAATCAACGAAGTGAGGAAAGCTGCTCATCTCATTCTA
>JBEAQB010000075.1:0-5982 GCA_041164125.1 Cyanobacteriota bacterium | reverse complement strand
GTGTCGGTTTACCAGATGACAGGAGAATAAACATCAGCTATTTTTTGTCTGCTGTAATAATAGCAGTCTGCTTTTTTTCTGCAATGGTAAAACCACATATCCACAGGATCGTCGCGTTTCTATGGGAGGGGGAACGCTGTTCACGAGACCAAGTCTAAGGGGCATCAAGCTCTCAGCCCATCAAAATCACATTATCAATCACATGAATAATGCCATTATCCGCTTCAATGTCGGCACTGACCACGGTGGCATTTTTCACTTCAAAGGTTTCCGTAAAATCGAGGGAAATGGGCGATCCTTCCACCGAGGTAATCTTGGACAGTTTGGCCAAATCCGCTTGGGTGTATTGACCGGAGACAACGTGGTAGCAAAGAATGCGCGCCAGTTGGGGAATATTTTGCAGCAAGGTGGTGATGGTGCCGGGGGGCAATTTGGCAAAGGCGGCATCGGTAGGGGCAAATACCGTAAAGGGGCCGGAGCTTTTCAGGGTATCCACTAAATCGGCGGCGGTGACGGCAGCTACTAGGGTGGAAAACCCGTCATTATTGACCGCAATATCGACAATATCAGGCATGATGTTTGGGTTTAGAGGCGGTTAATCGAAAAGAATTAAGTTAGCGATAGTCAGCCCTTTGAATATCGTTTAAGCGGGCTTCCGGACGCAGGAATCGATCCAATTGGGCTTCAAAAAATTGGCGATTTTTGGCCAGATGTCTGGGATTGGGATCATCTAAGGGATATAACAACGCGGTACGTAGCGCCTGGATAACTGCCGAGGTGACGTTATACATGGATCGTTGAAAGGTGATACCTAATTGCACCAACATATCTTCTTCGCCCCGGCAATGGTTTTGATAATACTCAATCAAATAGGGGGGTAAAAAGTGCAACATATCATCCATTAATAAGGTGGGGGGAATCCCCGCTGTTCCTACGGGAAAGACATCGGCATATAAAATACCGTAGTGAAAATCCTTTTGTTGTTCCGGCACTTGTTTAGCTTGGGCATTATAGGATTTTGTCCCCCGGAAGGGCGCTGTGCGATAAAAAACCGCTTCCACATAGGGTAATGCCGCTTCATAGAGCCAGGTAAAGCCCTTGGATTTGGGGATAATTTCTAAGCATTCGTCGCCAATATAAACATGGTGATAAATAGGCCGACCGGCGATCGCAAAAATGCCGTTGACTAAGAAATTCATCGCATCGGGAATGCCCTGAAACCCTCCTTCATCATAAATATCTGACATCTCAAAAAAGACGGGGGCCATCACCTCCCAAAAGAGTCCCAGATTGGCGTAATAGGAGAGTTTCCTCACCTGTTCTAAAAACATCTCTGGAAAGAGTTTGTAGAGGGCTAACATGGGGGGATTCTGTTTAAAGTAGGCTTTAATGGCCCGATCCGCATTGGCTTTGTATTCTTCACTATCTAAGTAATCATCAAATTTTCCTAGCCCCATATCCCGGCCATGCCACAGCATCGCATCCATACAGGCCTCGGCAAATTCCATATTGATGCGATCGTGCCAGAGATGGTGGAAGAGTTTGGGCATTTTAGTGGTGTTGCCCTTTTCCATAAACTCAATCAGTTGGGGATGGGCCGTCGCCTCCCCGCGCCAAATTCGTAAATCCGCCGTTTCGCCCGCGTAGTGATTGTTAAGATCCAAATATTCCCGGGGCAAGAAATATTTAAAAAAGGGTAAAGGGTCGAGGAAAACCCGTTCCGCAATGTAAAGTAAGTCCCGCCAATAAAAATCCATCGGCACCGCATAGGCTTTGTAAATGCCGATAATTTGCATTAAATTTTCTGGGGTATCGGGCAACATCGATCCCCCCGCTTCTAAGCGATGAATGACATCGGCAAAGGGATGGGTGGAAGGGGGAAGTTTGGGGGCGATGAGGGTTGTGGTCATGGGGAATAGGGATTAGGGGTTAGGGGTTAGGGATTAGGGGTTAGGGAAAGATTAAAAGTTAAGAACCTCGGGGAAAGAGTACCGTTGGGCGATATAGGCAGAATTTGGAGATGCCTTAACCTGGGCAATCATTTGATTGGTGGTGGGTTCAATCCATTGGACGAGAAAGTTGGGCTGAATACCGAGAAAGAAAATAATGCTGGTTAACACCAGGGCCGGAATCATTTCTGAGGCTAAAACTTTGGGATAATAAGCCCGTTGATTATCCAGTTTGCCAAAACAGGTTCGGTTCAACAAAATTACAAAGTAAACCGCCGTTAATCCCGATGCCAAAATGCACAATAAGGTGGGAATGGGAAAGGTGGTAAAACTGCCTTGGAAGACGATAAATTCCGCTGCAAATCCCACTAAACCAGGAATTCCCGCACTGGCCATCCCCGCTGTAATTAATAACGCACTGGTTAGCGGTAAGCCCCGCACAGGATTCATTAACCCGTTCAACACATCTAGGTCGCGGGTGCCGGCATTGCGTTCCACAATGCCAACCAGATGAAAGAGGAGCGCTAAAATTAAGCCATGACTAATCATCTGAGCCACGGCTCCGAGAATACTTAATTCTGTGCCCGCCGCCACCGCGACTAAAATATAGCCCATGTGCCCAATGGAAGTATAAGCCACCATACGTTTAATGTCCTTTTGGGCGATCGCCGATAGGGCCCCGTAGAGGACGGTTATCGTGCCAATGATGGCGAGGATGGGGGAGAGTTGCACCCAGGTATCAGGGAAGAGCTGTAAACCGAAACGAATAATGCCGTAGGTGCCTAATTTAGCCAGAATTCCCCCTAATAAAATCGCGATAGCGGGGGAGGCTTCGGTGTAAGCGTCAGGTAGCCAAGTATGGAGAGGAACCAGGGGGATTTTGATGCCAAAGCCGACCAAAATTAAGGTCAGTAAGATTAATTTTGCCGAGTCTGTGAAGCCTGCTGTGATCTGGGTATTGTAATCAAAGGAACCGTTGCCCCCCAATAACCCAATGCCCAGAAATGCGGCCAATACCAGTAAGCCAGAAAAGGCGGTGTAAAGCAAAAACTTCATCGACGCATAACCCCGTCTTTCACCGCCCCAGATGGCAATCATCAGATAAAACGGAATCAGTTCCAATTCATAAAAAATGATGAACAGCAAGAGGTTTTGGGACATTAACGCCCCGGAAATCCCCGCATTAATGAATAAAATCAGCGCATAATAAAGCCGTGATCGGTCGAGATTGGGGCCAATACTGTAAATGGCAATGCCTGTTAATAAACTATTAAGAATCACCAAGGGCAAGGAGACACCATCGATGCCGAGGCGATAACTGAGTCCTAACTGGGGTATCCAGGGGAGAGATTCCTGGAATTGAAATTGGCTACTGGTCAGATCAAATTTGAAAAGTACCAATAATGACCAAATTAAGGTCAAAATGGCGAACAGTTCGGTGATCTGCCTTAATCTTTTGGCCTCTATATTGCCCGGAAAAAATCCGACAATTAAGGCGCCGGCGATCGGTAACAGTAACAAAAGGGTCAACATTGTTAAACAGGGGGTTGATTAATCAAAAATTTAGAACTGAATGGCTTATCTTGATCTACTGAGATTGCCTTAAAATCCTTGACCAAAGATAGAATAACTAAGGAAAGCCCCAATCAGGGTTAAGCCTAAAACAATAGACAATACATAGAATTGCGTTTGTCCGGTGACGTTATATTTAAGACTTTGACCACTAAAAATTGTCACTAAACCAATTAAGTTAATCACGCCATCCACGACCACTGTGTCGAACCAATTAATGAGGCGAGAAATGGCATCCACAGCGGCCACAATGGTGATTTTATAGAATTGGGCAGTGTATAAATCGTAGGCAAAGAAGTTCTGCAACGCCGATAAGGGTAATTGCAACGGTTTGGCAATGGCCGGATTTAAATAAATAAACGCCGATGTGCCCATGCCCAACACACTTGATCCCAATAAAATAAGGCTTAAATTCACATTCAGGCTGGCAAAACTGGGTAATAACTGCCATTGGCTGAGGATCAATGGTATGTGCAAGGCAAAGCCCACCATGATCACCATCGGTAACACTAACGCCCACAATCCTTCCGGCGATCGCCCAGTCATCGGCTTCGGTTTGCCGCCAAAAATTAAACAAAATTCCCGGGTCACATTAAATGCGGTTAACCCATTCACCAACAGTAAAACCCCGACTAGAATAGGCTGCTGTTCGACTAATGTTTCTGTGAGTTTTAACCACGCCCAAAAGGTGCCAAAGGGAGGTAAGGCAATTAGAGACACAATACCCACCAGATAGCTTAAGCCCGAAATGGGACGACGAGACCACAGCCCCCCATATTGGGTTAAATCCTGGGTAATGTTATTTAAAATAATTCCCCCGACACACATCACCAAAATGGCCATTGCCAAGGTATAGGTCAAAATCAATTGCAACGCCGTTTCTGTTTGTCCTGTACCCACCGCAATGAAAACCAAGCCCATATAGGCACTGACCACATAAGACAGGGAACGTTTAATATCCACCTGGGCGATCGCAATTAAAGAGGCCCCGATCGCCGTTACCGAACCAATCACAATCATGACGGTTAATGCAACGGGGGAAAGGGTAAGAATGGGTTGGATTTTGACCAATACCCAAGCCCCGGTGGCAACCACTAAGGTATTCCTTAGAATCGTGGCGGGAATGGGGCCCTCCATGGCTTCGTCTAACCAGAGGTGCAACGGAAATTGGGCACATTTCCCCAAGGGCCCAGCAATCAACGCCAAACATAGCAAAGTCGCTAACGTTGGATCGAGGGTGGTGGTGGCTGCCCATTGGGCTAAATCATCGTAATTCCAACTTCCTGCTAGGGGCAATAAGGCAACTACCCCCATTAATAAAATTAAATCCCCTACCCGTTTAGTTAAAAACGCATCTCTGGCCCCCGTAACCACTAAAGATTGATTAAACCAATAGCCAATTAATAGGTAAGTTCCTAGCGTTAAAATCTCTAGCACCACATAGCTGAAAAAGAGGGAGTTGCATAACACTAAGGTGCAAAGTCCCGTCTCAAAAAATGCCATTAACGCAAAAAATCTGGCCCACCCCCAATCTCTTTCTAAATAGCCAACAGCATAAATTTGCGCTAATAAATTAACCCCTGCAATTAAGATTAAGGCTACAAGATTAACGGTGGAGATTTTCAGATCGAAGCTGATGTTTAAATCGGCTGCCTGTAACCACGCAAAAGATAGGTCGATGGGGGGTTTATCCCAAATATAACTCAGCACCAATAGGCTATGAATTAGCGCCATCATGGTCATCAAAATACTAATATAGCCCGCTGGCCTTGGTCCCGTTTGTCGAATCAATCCTGGCGACCACGGAATCGCAAAAATAGCACCGAAAAGTGCATAACAAGGCACTAGCCAGACGAGATAACTTAGACTCTCTAACATGGGACTCACAGGTAACGGACTATTATCTAGTTTTGAATTAATGGCATCTTAGATAAGCGCAAAATAGCAATTTTAACGCCGAGCTAGGCATAGACAAGATACGATGAATCTCAGTCAATGCATAGATAAAAAATTATTTATTGAGTTTATCATAGGGCATCGATAATCCTGATGCAACAACCATTCACTGAATTGAATGATAAGTGGGCTTAATCTTCGCCTGACGCCCCTATCTAAGTCAACGGCAACGAGCACGATGCAGCAATTCCAAATTCAAACGGTATAAATAAATACAGCAAGGCATCTGGGTATAGTAGTCCATGGAGGGAGGAAGGGCTAGACTTGTTCTGGATGAGTCGAAATGAAAGTAAATGACCTAAGTTTTGAGGGAATCGTTAGCTGTTTCAATACAGTTATCGCGACGATAAATGACCCCCGCTCAGAGAGTAATGCAAAAAAATACACTCTAAGAGAGGTGATACTGGGGGCATTTGCCGCCTTTTTTATGCAAAATGAGTCGTTTTTAGAATACCAACGCCAACTGAACAGTCGTTGTGGGCAAGATAATGCTCAGAGCTTGTTC
>JBEAQB010000074.1:0-6670 GCA_041164125.1 Cyanobacteriota bacterium | reverse complement strand
GCCCCTTAATCGATTCAAGCCAGTTTTCGAGATCAGATTGTTTGAGGTGCGCAGAAATGCGTAGGTTATTGTAGACGTTTTTTTCGATCCCTTCTCTCACACGAAAATAGTTACTTAAGGTAATTAAGCTAACGATGGATGTCGAGGCGAGAAAGTAAGTAATAACTAACTTGAGCAGCAGCTTTTTTTGGATCAGTTTGCTGAAAAGCATGGGAGGGGTCTCTTCTTATGGATTAATTTGACTCTGATGACCAATCCAGACGGAGCCCGTCACCAAAAATCAACATCATGGGATAAAATATATGGACTCTACCGATATAGCAGTTTTTTTGGCGAGGATTCTCCCCAGCTTGAAAGGCATTAATCTTACGGGACTCTGGTACAGCTTGATGTTAGGAAAACTGCCAGGGGGTAGATGAACGAAATGAGGCTCAACTAACCTGACCCGATTGAGGCAATTATAACGGGCTTCGACTATGCTCGGCTCATGTCCATCATCAAGGGGACTAAATCTTTCGGTAGACCTCCTTTCAGCACAAACTGCTGTAAATTTTTTTAAGGTATTTTTGTCAATTTTAGTGAGTATAGCAACAATGTCTAAAATTTTACTCGTTGAAGACAATGAATTAAACCGGGATATGTTGTCTAGGCGTTTAACTCGCAAGGGGTTCGATGTGGCGATCGCCGTTGATGGGGAACAGGGAATTCAACTGGCTACGTCAGAAAAGCCTGACCTAATTCTGATGGATATGAGCTTACCGATTATTGACGGTTTAACAGCGACCCAAACCCTGAAGGGCAATAGCGACACATCTCATATTCCGATTATTGCTCTCACGGCCCACGCCATGGCCTCGGATCGGGAAAAAGCGCTGGCCGCAGGCTGTGATGATTACGATACTAAACCGATAGAATTCAAGCGGTTACTGGAAAAAATACAGGCCTTTTTACCCTCTTAAACTTCTCTGTTTACCCCTATGAGTATTGACACAATTGATCAAAACTTCGACCAATTACTGTCCTTCATTCGCCACGAACTTCGTACGCCCATCAATGCCATCATTGGTTACGCTGAAATGATCCAAGAGGATTTGGAAGATGAGGGATCGCCTTTGGCTGAAGACTGTAATGCGGTGGCGGATGGGGGACGGCAGCTCCTGGGCCTAGTGAATCAGTTATCCCTGGCGGACGACACCCTGGAAACGACGGCGATCGCCGTCAAAGACTGTTTCACCGCCGTTAGTCTGTCTATGACCCCCCCCATCCAAGCCGTGATCACCGGGGTCGATACCCTCTTGAACAATGGTCTCGAGGAGACATTTACCCCGGACGTTGAAAAAATTCGTACTGCGGCGATCGCCTTAGCCCATTTAACCCATCACTTTGACGATCTTTGTACTGACTTCAAAGGCACCTTGAGGGCCGAGTCGACGGCTAGCACCGCCAGCACCGACACCCTTGCGATCGCCGAATTAGCTGCTCCGGGTCAGACCAATGGGGAGACGGGGGTAACCGGTCACCTTCTCGTGGTGGACGATAATCAGACGAATCTAGACTTACTAGAGCGTCAACTAAGCCGTAATGGCCACCAGGTAACAACCTGTTTAACTGCCAAAAGCGCCCTGGCCCAACTTGAGCAAAATTCATTTGATATTATTTTGCTGGATTTGATCATGCCTGAGACCAATGGCTATGAATTTTTGCAATTTCTCAAAAGTCACCCGAAATTTCAATTTATTCCGGTGATTATGATCTCTGCTTTAGATGATTTTCAGAACATTGTTCAGTGTATCAAAGTTGGGGCAGAAGACTATTTGCCAAAGCCTTTTGATCCAATCTTACTCAAGGCTCGCATCGATTCATCCCTGGAACGGAAACGCTTACGCGATAAAGAACTTCTTTATACCCAGCAAGTCGAAACCTTATCTGCCCTGCTGCAACAGGAATTAGATAAAGGCAGACAAATGCAAAAGAACTTTTTGCCGCCCAAACTCCTCAGTAAACCAGGCTGGGAATTTGATGCCTTTTTTAGTCCCGCTAAACAACTGGCCGGAGATTTTTATGACCTATTTGACTTACCGGAACAGACGGTAGGGATCGTGATCGCCGATGTTTGCGACAAGGGAGTCGGGGCCGCCCTATTTATGGGACTGTTTCGCAGTCTAATCCGTATCTTTTCTGGGCAGACTTTACTCGATGGTCTCAGCGTACAGGCACGGCCAAATCTGATCATGGAAGAGGATTATGACGCTCAAATTAGCCATCACCGGATTCTAGAGGCGATCGCCCTGGCCAATAACTACGTTGCCATCAACCATGGAGATACGGGCATGTTTGCCACGATCTTTTTCGGTGTTATTAATCTCAATACCGGCAAAATGAGTTACGTTAGCGGCGGTCACGAACCGGTTTTCATTGTTGATGTCGACCATCGCATCAAGCACACCCTAAATTCTACGGGGCCCGCTGTGGGCATGCTCGCCGACCTACCCTTTAAAATTCAAGAAATCACCCTAGAGAGCGGGGATTGCCTCTTAGGCTATACCGACGGCATTCCCGAAGCGAAATCAATCACCGGGGAATTCTTCGGTGCGCCACGGTTACAGGGCGTCCTCAGTCAACCCCAGACCACGGCCCATGCTGTTGTCCAAAGTCTGACCCAAGCGGTGACTGACCACATCGGTGCAGCAGAACAGTTTGATGATATTACCGTCGTGGCCGTCAGGCGCAGCGGCCCATGAGGCCCCTCTAACGATTAGGCTTGAACATCGTGATGAGTAAAACTGCCAAGGGTAAAGTTAGCGCCAGTCCCACGAAGAAAATCCAGCGGGAACTTTCCCTGGCCTCCCTAAAAACAGAGAATTGATCCGTTTCAACCATCAGGCCGAGTTGATGGTTGGCTAACCAGCGATAGACCCCTAAAACAGGTTCTTTTTGATAATCCAAATAGGAAAAATTGCCCCGTTTTCCCTTTAAAACCTCAACAATACCGGGACTTGCCACCACAAAATGGGCTTGAGATAGGGACGTATCGGCCAGGGGATCAATGAGGGATGACCCGAGCTGGTTAGGGGGGGGGACTTGGGGATTAGGGGCAATGAGGGCACTATCCACCCGTGAGATCTGACCCACCAAGTAAGCCGCTACCCTCGCCTCGCCTGGGGCAGCATCAGGAATCTCCCTAACTTGTTCATCTAAATCTTCAAGATTGAGGGTTGTGGCAAAGGCTCCAATCCGTCGTTCCTTGTCGTCGAGGATAGGGATAACAAAGGTAATTTCCGGTCTTTGGGTAATAGAAGACTGATAAAAGATGGGTTTAACGGTGAAAATTTTATCTAAGGTAACGTAGGTGGAGGTGTTTTGGAGGGGCTGATATTGTCCTTCCTGGTTCTGATCCGTGGAAAAGATCACAATTCCCCCCTGGGTGAGCAAAAAGCTACTTTGTCGACTTTGCCGTTGACCCGCAAAGTATTTCACTAAAAATTGATAGGCCGCTTGATAGTCGGTATCGGTTTTGATGCGGGTCGTTAACAGCGTCAAGGCAGCCTGATTAACCTGAGGGTTTTGTAAATCCTGAATTAAGTCTCTTTTATAGTTGGTAAACCATTGTTCAACCTGTTTTTCCTTGTAATTGGCAATTCTCGTTAAGTCCTCGTAGGTTGGCTGTAATGCCAGTTGGCGATTATGAACATACACACCAAATGCAGCAAAGCTAAACCCTAGCATTGACAGCAGGCAAAAGTAGGTGATTGAGCGATAGAAACCTTTAACCATGAACAATTAGTCGGTAGATTACTGTTGCCATTGCTCGAAGATGGTTTGAATCTTCTTAATGGCATCATCAGCGGCTTTTTCGGGAGATTTCTTGTTAATTAAAATATCCTGGATTGCCTCCCCCCAAACATTTTGAGCGAGAACCTCACTATAGGCAGGGTTCCAGACGCTATAGGTAGGACGGCTGTTTTGAAATTGTTCCTTTAAATTGGATAAGTGGGGATCCTGGGGATCATTCCAAAGAGGACGGTCCATTAGTTCACTCAACACAGGAAAAAATCGTCCTTGGGATCCCTCAATAAAGGCGGTTAGGTTTTCTGGCTGCACTAAAAATGTGACGAGGTCTTTGGCGTCATTGAGGTGGGCGGATTCCTTCAAGATGGCAATTTGTTTTACGGACATAATACTCCGCATCGGGGTGTTATCTGGCTTATTCGGCCAAGGAACCGTTCTCATCCGCTCATAGTAATTGATGGGATCCTGGCGCTGGGAACCCGGAATCGATAGGGTCGCATTCGCTGTCATTACCGTTAAATTACTGAGGAAGAAAACATTGTTGTCGGGGTCGTTCCAGGCGATCGCCTCGGCCGGGACAAATCCCTTTTGGTAGAAATCGGTATAGTTGGTGAGTGCCTTGATAATGCCGTCGCGATTGTTAGGGGAATTCAGATTAAGATTGCCTTGGGGATCAATCAGCTCGACATTATAGGCTTCTAGAAATTGTGCAAAAACATTGTTGGTATCAGTGGCTGCGCTCGACATCGGTAACCCGAGTCCATAAATAGTCTTATCGCCTTGCTGCCGTAAATTCGTTTGTGCTGTCTGCCAGAGCTGCCAAAATCTATCCCACTCTTGAGGAATGGCCTGGGTATTCAGTCCCGCTTTGGCCAGTAAATCTTCCCAATAGTGAATGTGGGTGATGGACTGGGAAATGGGCACCGCATAAAAGGTGCGGGAGTTTTGTTTTTGATTGACATACAAAACGCTCTCGAGCGCCTGGGGAATATAGCGGTCTTTGATGGGTTCTAAAATCTCACTGACGTCGGCGAGTTGATCATTCCACGCCAAACGGGGCAACAGCACCGAATCGATATTGTAGCCATAGATCACATCGGGGGGAGTGCCTTTTTGGAGGGCATTTTCAATTTCTGCCACCAAATCCTTTTCGCTGTAAAACGTGAGTTCAGCCTTTTGATTGGACGTTTCTTCCCACTCACCGATGGCGTTTTGGATCGACTCCGTTTCCTCTGGATAGTAGCCCTCACTCCACCAAATTTGTAGGGGACGATCCCGCCCCCCAGATGAGCCTGGCTTGAGCTGAGTAACGCTACATCCTGCCAAGACAAAGATGGAAATAACACAAGCAACAGAACGACCAAGTTTTTGCACAGCAGAGGTTTGCATAGGGGTTAATGGCGTTAAAACTAATTATGAGTCGTGAAAACGACCCTCAAAATCCAAACACGAAACAAAACGGAACAGCGAGCCGCTTGACCCTTGAGGGTCTACCAAGTTGCAAATCCCCAGACCCAGAAGGGGATCATAACAATTAAAGCCAAAGAGCTGACGCCAAGGGCAGTGACGACCAAAGAGCGATCTAGGTCATAGGCTTCTGCGATGACCAGGGTGGCAAAAGCACAGGGCATACCTGCTTGTAAAATTAGCACCAATCTGGCAGGGCCATAAACTCCCATTGCCGTCAGTCCCATCGCGATCACCATGGGAACCAAGACCATTTTGATCGCCACAATCCCCAGGGTGCTCCGGATATTGTGCCAAGAATCGAGTTGCTGGAGACGGACTCCAATCAGGGCAAGGGCTGTCATAATCACACTCCAAGCAAATAAATTCAGGCCATTTGTTAACCACGGCGGCAAAGGCACGGGGCGGAGTGCTAAACCGATAATAAAGGCAATTAAGCACGGGTTCGCCAGAACTTCCCGCGTTATTTGCCAAAGGGAGGGAGACTTTAGGGGTTTGTCACGGGTCTGAGTGCGACCAAAGCGGGAGCGGGCCGCAATGATAATCCCTAGACCGTAAGCGCCAAAGAAGGTTCCTAAAACGTCATACAACAGGGCCCAGGCAAAATAATTTGGCCCCAGTTGGGGCAAAAGTAGGGCCACGGGAAATCCCAGGAAGCCAGTATTACCCACCAAGCATAATTCGGTAAAACTGCTTTGGGTGGCGATCGTCCATTGATGGCGATGCAGTTGAGCCCAGAGGGTGGCGAAAATAAGCCCGAGCAAGATAGCGGTCCAGGCGGTAACGGGGGCTAGCCAAATTCCCCCAGAAAGATCTGCTTTGCGGATAAAGTTAACAACACTGATGGGTACACCGATTAAGTATAGAAATCTCCCCAGCCAACGGGGTAACCGGTTGGCCCATTGGGGGGAAATCCGCCCATAACGACCCAAGGTTTTTAAGGTAAAACTGATTCCCGCCCCCGTTAACACGGCACTCAGAATGGGGAAATACAGTTGACGCGCTAGGAGAAGGTAAGCGGACATTGTGACAAAACACCTGGGGAAAAGGACAAGAGCAATAGTATGCCATTAGTGACGTTGCAAAATGAGGGGTTGGGGGACAAACCCAATCTGGAGATTAGAAATAGGGGAATTATAAAATCGGGTATGGTTGATGGCAAAATCCACCGCTGTTTGACCAGTCTGTTGGTTGAGATTGACGCCCACTATCCCTAAAAGCCGACAAGCAATCTGCTTTTCTACAAAGCAGTTGGCGATCGCCGTTGGTAGGCAGTGGCAGAGATCAGGGTCGAGTTCCTCTAAAAAATCTAGGACAGTTGGGTTGGCGGTTGCGAGGATCAGGGCCGCAAATTTTTGCAGAATTCGATAGAGGCGTAACGCCCGCTGGCCGCCGGCCCCTAAACCAATGGTGT
>JBEAQB010000073.1:0-3522 GCA_041164125.1 Cyanobacteriota bacterium | reverse complement strand
ACTGTCCCCCATGACCAATACCTTCAAAGGGTGCTCAAAGCGGGCAGTAACTGCCAGGGCCGACGCAGGGGAAATCGTTTTCATCATGGAAGGACGTCCTTGGGGCAAGCGACAAAAAGTTAAATCAGGATTTGTAACGAAATCTTAACGGAAATTCTAGCAGGTGTCGTAGGCATTTATACAGGGGGTCAGGGAAAACCGGTGGGGGTTTTGCCCATTGACGGGGCTGTTTGTGCCGATCCTATAGCCGATACACTGGGGGTGCAGTAAGCCAGGATACGTAACTCACCAATGGTTATTTCTCCGCATCATCAGGTCACCCAATCGGGGCCGTCTCAGGGTATTCAGGGGTTAGGGATTCATAGTTCAACGGCGGAGTTAGGGTTGGCGCTAGCGACGGGAACAGTGGTAGAACGCAGCCAAACTTGGCTATTGAAGCGAGAATTACTGAATCAGCTACAACTGTGTTTAGGGGAATTTTTACCCCCCCCAGCTTGGTCAAAGTTAGCCTATATCACCGTTGCCCAAGGTCCAGGAAGTTTTACCAGCATCCGTATTGGCATGGTAGCGGCCCGCATTCTGGCTCAGCAGTTACAGATACCCTTGTTTACAATTTCGAGTTTGCAGGGGTTTGCTCAATCATTGTTGCCCTCTTACCCGCTCGGCTCAGTGTTCGCGGTTACCATGCCCGCAACACGGGGCTATCTTTATGGGGCGATCTATCAAGAACACCAGGGTCAACTGGTGGAAATCAGCTCCGATCGCCTCTGGGTACCGGCGGAATGGGATGCCTTGCTAACATCTAAACATTTAACTGCCATTCCAGCCCCGGATTATCTGGGGAACACAGTGCCCGCACTGCTCGCAATTGCGGCTTACCGTTGGCACGGCGGTGCTAGACCCCACTGGTCAACAGCAGAGCCTTTTTACGGCATGAGTCCCACCGAGCTCCCCTAGGGCGCTAACCGTACCCGTTGCCATGCCCCCTCCACCCAGCGGAATTGAAGCCGGTCATGAAGACGACTCGGGCGTCCCTGCCAAAATTCGATGGTCTGGGGGATGACACGCATTCCCCCCCAATGATCGGGACGGGGAATGGGTTGATTTTCATACTGTCGCTCTAGTTCGGCTAGGCGTTGATCCAATACGTGGCGATCGCCAATGATCTGACTTTGGGGAGAGGCCCAGGCCCCCAACTGGGAGGCGCGAGGGCGGGAGTCGAAGTAAGCATCGGATTCCTGGGCGCTAATTTTTTCCACTGGGCCTTCAATCCGGACTTGGCGCTCCAATTGTGCCCACCAAAAGACCAGTGCTCCCCAAGGATGGTCCGCCAATTGCTGTCCTTTAGCGCTGTGATAGTTGGTGAAAAAGACAAAGCCCCGCTCGTCTAACGCCTTGAGCAACACCATGCGCCCCACCGGGTGCCCCTGCGCTGACAGCGTACTCAACATCATGGCATTGGGTTCGGGTAACTCGGCGGCGATCGCCTGTTGGAGCCATTGTTGAAATTGTGCAAAGGGATGATCGGCTACGGTATCTTCTGTTAAGCCCGCTTGGGTATAATTCAACCGCAGATCCGCTAATGAAACGCCTTGCATACCTAAAAAATAATGTTCGAAAAGTTCTTGTCTATATTTTAAGTTAAACGGTCTTGCTAAAAAGGTTAACTGAGCAAACATCGCAACGGCGCTTGGGATTTGTTACCCTGGGAACACCATGACACAAACTGCTGCCAGTCACGCCATTGATACATTGATCGAGATGGCCCATCAAGGGGAAATTAATCCCTGGGATGTGCCAGTCATTGAGGTGATTGACCGTTTTTTAGACGATTTAGGCATTCTCAATAGCCTAGATCTGAGTTTCCAACAACAAAATTTACCCCGCTCTGGCCAAGCTTTTTTATGGGCATCAATGCTAGTGCGCTACAAAGCTGATAGCCTCAATACTGGGGCTGAGGATGAACCCGAGGCTGAGTTGATAGACGAAGAGGCATTACCCGATGATGGCCAACGGGTTCGTGCTCCGGCGGATCTAGAACACCGTCTCCGCCGTCGCACCGCTGTTCCCCCACTCAAAAAGCGGCGCGTCACCTTGGCGGAACTCATCGACCAAATTGAAGCAATCGCCGGCGAAATCGAAAAGCAGGAAAAACGTCCCAAAAAAGTCAAACGCTCCCGTCCCCAGTCACGACGGGAAGCCCTACAACTGATTACCGAGCTAGCCCACCAGGAAAATTTAACGGCCCTAGCCAATCAACTAGAACAGTTTTTACAAATTCATTTACCGGCAGTTTCCCCCGCAATGCCAGAACACACTTGGGTTGATCTAGAGACTCTCTTGGTCGATTGGCATCATCACCTCGACCCCCATCAGCCCCCTGTTAAACCAGATAAAGTGGGAATATTTTGGGCCCTCCTCCTCCTCAGCTCCCAATCCAAAGTTTCCTTAGCCCAAGAAGCCTTCTACCAAGATTTGCGGGTACAGATTATTACACCGTCCCCAGTGGAAACCTTAACTGATGAACAGATGACTATCAGCCGTTAACGTCTCAGATTGCATTTTTTCCTGACCATTGGGGCTGTCTTAGTGAGTTTTGTACACAGTGACGACCAGACGGTTTGTTAATATCTCCTTTACCTTTACCGGTCTCAGGAAAGTTATGCTGACTATTAAGTTGATTGTTATCAAAAACAAAGATCTGAGACTCCTTCCGTTGGGACGGCTGGAGCATGTCACTTAGAGCACACAACACCAGTCCCCGAAATTCTCCCAAACTGTCTGATTTTATGGTTTTTACATCAAGTTACTCCTTGGCTGACAATCTCGCTACCCTAGAAGGGCTAGACGCCCAAGCACTGCGTTTCCATGAAAAAGGCGAGGTCATTCCCCTCAAAGAAAATGGCTGTTGGCAGATTTATCGTGGCATTGTTCAAATTAGCCAGTTAGCGGCTAACGGTGAGGAAATTTTAGTGGGGTGGTCCCAAGCGGGGAGTTTTGTGGGGCTAAAGTTAACCCCCTCCCAATTGGATATTTACCAGGCTAAGGCATTATCAGATGTATATCTAAGGTGGTACTCCGCCGACAATATTGCCAGAAATCCTCAATTAAGCGCGTTAATTTTAAACCAGACGCTGAAACGGTTACGGCAAGCAGAATCCCTGTTGGCGATCGCCGGGTATAAACGGGTAGATGAACGACTACAGGCCTTGTTTCAGCTCCTGGCTCAGGAAATGGGGCAACCCTTAGCAGGAGAAGCAGGTATTCGTCTCTCTGTTCGTCTGACCCATCAAATGCTAGCCAATGCCATCGGTACCACCCGAGTAACGATTACCCGCCTTTTAGGGGAACTGCAAACCCAGGGTCAGGTGAGTTTTGATGATCAGCGTCATCTAGTGATTCACTTTTTTGACTAAGATGGCAACTGCCCTAGTCGCCTAGGCACCCTTTTATCAAAAACATGGCGCGGCGCATCCCAGCCCTTTAGGGCTGGGATGCACCGTGCGCCTTAACTTCCTTGCT
>JBEAQB010000072.1:0-4246 GCA_041164125.1 Cyanobacteriota bacterium | reverse complement strand
ACCACCGGTTGAGCACTATTACCATCCACCTTGTTAATCCTTTATCAACCTGCGGAATGTAGACCAAATGCAAAATAACCCCCTTAATTCTTTAAGGAGGCTAACACAGAATGGTCTAGGTATAGGGATGCTCAGGGAGTCCACTAGGCAAAATCGCCAGGGGCTTAAGCTTATTTTTTACCGGCAAAAAAGGCAAGGTGATACAGATTACGGCGCCAGGGGTGGGCTTGAATTTCTTGGACGACGGCCTGACCTTCCCAGGCTAAGTGGGGAATTTTAACGTCAATGGGGGTTTCCTTGACCGTCACCTCCCGCAGCATCGTGACGGCGGTTTTGTGGTCCACCACTAGGGAGATGGATTCAGCGCCATTGTGACCATAGAGGGTCGCAGGAATCAAACCACTGCGGCGTAAGGCTCTGGGGTTAATGTTTTCAGGGCGTGCTTGGCATTCAATCGATAGGGACATGGGAGACTCTTCGCAAAAAATAAAGGGTGAACAAAAAACAAGGGGTTAAGATTCAACGGGGTCACCGTTGGCGTTCAACAGTGCCCGTTTAGGCCCGTGAATGGGGTCTTCCACAATGATGGTCTGATCTCGACTCGCCCCTAGGGAGACTATGGCGATCGGCACTTCCATCAATTCCGCCAAGAACTTGAGGTAATTCAGGGCTTGGGATGGTAGCTCATCAAGATTGCGACAATTTTCAGTGGATTGTTGCCAGCCGGGCAGCGTGGCGTAGATGGGGTGACAACGGGCAAATTCGGCTGCGTTACCTGGGAAATGATCACAGGTTCGGCCGTCAAGTTCATAGGCAACACAGACCTTAATTTCAGCCAATTCATCCAAAACATCTAGTTTGGTGATGGCCAAACAATCCAGTCCATTGATCCTGACAGCATAGCGGCCAATGACACCGTCAAACCAGCCACAACGGCGCCGCCGCCCAGTGGTTGTTCCAAATTCGGCTCCCCGATCGCACAGGTGTTGGTTGAGATCACCCTCAAGTTCCGTGGGGAAGGGACCTTCTCCCACCCGGGTAGTATAGGCTTTGGCAACCCCAATGACCCGATCAATCATCGTCGGGCCAATACCGGCCCCCACGCAAGCCCCCCCGGCAATGGGGTTAGAGGAGGTGACATAGGGATAGGTGCCGTGGTCTAGGTCGAGCAACGTCCCCTGGGCCCCTTCAAACAAAATATTCTTACGCTGGTGGATGGCTTCGTAAATTTTGAGGGAACTGTCTACCACATGGGAGCGTAGGCGATCTGCATAGGCTGAATATTCAGCAATGACCGCTTCTGGGTCTAGGGGCGGTAGGTCGTAAAGTTTATCCAGAATGACATTTTTATATTCAATCGTCCAGAGAAGTTTTTTGCGCAGTGTATCGGGATTCATTAAATCCACGACTCGGATGCCCATCCGCTCCGATTTATCAGCGTAAGTCGGGCCAATCCCCCGCCCTGTGGTGCCAATTTTGTGATCCCCTCGTTTTTCCTCTGAAGCCCTATCCAGCAACGGGTGGAAAGGCATTGTTACATGGGCAGTCTGGGAGATGTAGAGATGATCAAGGGAAACATCAAAAGCCTCAAGCTGATCAAATTCTTCGAGTAAAATTTTAGGATCAATGACAGTGCCTGAACCAATAATGCACTCAGTATCTGGGTAAAGAATGCCAGAAGGAATTAGGTGGAGCTTAAAGGTTTGATCCTTAACAACAATTGTATGACCAGCGTTGACCCCCCCCTGGGGACGTACAACGACATCAGCGGATCGACTCAGTAGGTCGGTAATTTTCCCTTTTCCTTCGTCGCCCCATTGAGCGCCGATTACAATAACGTTAGCCAAGAGTTTTTATTAAACGAAAGTTCACACAAACTATCACTATCGCACTTTCTGGCGGGATTGTCAATCGTCTGTTACAAGGTCTTAGCAAATTTCAAAGATCCAAATCCCTCTCCCAGGCTAGGCCAAGGATTGCGCCTAGATCCATTCTTCATCGTCTTCAAGGTCTTCTTGCTGCTCTGGGTTGACCGAGGAGGGACTACTCGCGGGATTAATCACCCGATAGGAGGCATCATAAATCGGCTGGGGCTTGGAGCGGGTTGCTTCCGCTGGCGATGCTTTTGCTGCGGGTGATCGAACCGGACGATATTGTTGGGAATAAATTGTTCCTTGGCGTTTGGTCTCTGTCGGGGTTTGGGGGACTTCAAATTGTCGTAAATCCGGTAACGGTTCCTGGCGGCGGGGGTCTGGCTCCGGCTTGATTTTCGGCTCAGCCGGCGATGGCCCCGGGGGAACACCGTTTGCATTGGGGGCGGCGATCGATTCTGGTATGTCGGGACGAGTGGGAGGATGGCGATCGCGCGGCGATCTACTTTGTTGGGGCATGCCAACTCCAGAGGCCGGTTTTTCGTCCCAATCAGCCAGTTCCGGGATCGGATTGTCCCAGTCCCATTCATTTTGGTTAATAACAGGTTCTGGGGTCGGGGGTTGGTAACGAGGGGGCGGGGGGGGAGTTGGACGGGGGGGGGCAGGTTGTCCAGGCTGACCGGTTGGTCGTCTTTGGGGCAAGCCAATACGACTCAAGCCACTGAGGATCAGACTGGTGACAATCCCTAGGGCAGAGAAAATTACCACCCATAGGCCCAAAGGCAGGGTTAGACTTGCCAAAGCGGATTGTTGACTGGTGCCCAGAAAGAAAAGTGTGACGGGTTGACGGTTTTGCAGAAAAAAAATCAGCCCTGTCGCCGTTAGCGCCAAAAAAAGTAAGCCTCGCATGGTCTGCTGCTTATTGCCCCTTTGAGATGTCGAGTTCTGAGATGCACTCTCACGGTGTTGATGTCACCATAACACACCCCATTTACTGGGAAGATGGCGCAAAAATACTCCGTCCAAAGGCCGACAGGCTGAGAGATTGGCTGCAAGCACAACTGAGACACTGTCATCTTTCAAACGCTTATCAGATGATCGATGCAGTACTGACTGGATGCGCCATATACAAATACACGAAGGGGAAGATCCGTTCTATTGGCGTTAGCTACAATAGGGGTTGGAGTCATCAACTATCAATCCTTACTCTCTGGGAGTTATTGCATGTCGATTCAATTTACTGTGCCCACGATCGCCTGTGAAGCTTGCGCAGAAGCCGTCACCAAAGCCGTTCACAGCCAGGATGAAGCGGCACAGGTTGCCGTTGATGTACCCACTAAAGTTGTGACAATCTCTAGTCAGTTAACCATGGCTGACCTCAAACAATCCATTGAAGCGGCTGGCCATGAAGTCGTTTGCAGCGAAAATCGGTTTAACGGTGTTAGTCGTCATTTGTCGTGACCGAATTGCTAGCGGTGATCCTGTGGTTATGGAACTGTACCCCATCGCCTTCTGGAATCAGGGTCTGTAGGTAGAAATCGAGGGTTTGGTTGAATTCGTCCGTCACCAGTACCTTTGCCTGATGTCCTTTCTTAAAGACGGTCTGGCGATCGCACAATTCATAGGCAAAAATAATGAGGCGATCGCCAGGTTGACAGAGCAACGCTGCCCCTCCATTCGGGCAAATCTCTTTTGAGCCAGGGTTGCCAGGAATCACATACGTTGAAAATCGTTGGCCATTATTGAGATTAATAATATCGACTTCTTCTAGGGGCAAGACGCCCACCTGCACCAGCAATTCTGGGTCGATACTAATACTGCCCATGTAATTCAGGTTAGCCTCAGTGACGCAGACCCGATGTAATTTCGCGTGCATTAGGCGAATACTACCCATGACCCCCTTGCCTCGATGAACGAAACGATCCGACGCTGACGGGTAAACCTGCGGGCGGGGCCGGGGATTTACCGCAATACAGTGGATTGATCTGTCCTCATGCTACCGCTTCAAGCTGGTCTAAGCGTAACCACACATTGGGGGTTGGCACGTAAAAACGCACAAGGGCATAGTCTTCCTTCAGATCCAGCACCTCGCCCTTGCTCCGGAAAAGATAATCTGGCAACCGGCGATCGCTAGCTTGGGACTCCAGACTATTTTCCAAATTTTCACGAACAACACGAACTAAAGCGCCCTTTTTCAGTTTAACGGCCATGGTTTTGTCCTCATTAGGAGACGGTGGAGATCTCTGTAAATTGTGACATACCGCAAAAATTTTGCAATTCTTATTTTGTCAGCAGTTATCCACGGTCAATTCCCCAGCTTTTCCCCAGACATTCCTCAGTTAGATCTCTTTTCTCCCCAGCTTTTACCCGTTTCT
>JBEAQB010000071.1:0-3332 GCA_041164125.1 Cyanobacteriota bacterium | reverse complement strand
ACTGTAGGTGTCTACACACTGTACTGTCTTTTTCGCCTCTCTTGCCTTCGTCATACTCCCTCCGGGCTTTCCAGCCTTTTATCTTCATTCTAATTCACCGACTCTGACGAAAGAGGGATATGATCTAAAACTCAAAGAATTATTGACGATCCTAAGTTAAACATCTTCCTCTATTTTTTAAGCTCAGCTAATATGCGATCGCCACAAACCAACCTACTCGACGAATTTAAGGCAACCCCAAACTAGATAATCATAGGTTTCTGAGAGCGGCACAGCACGAGCCGAAAAAGTAAAAATACCCAGCGTTGGCACTGGGTTCAGACACTGGTGAGGCGTGGACAAGCGCTTAGCGGGTTTTAACGACTTGGCGAGCCATCTCTTTAAATGAATTTAAACTCGGTCCAGCGGTACGACGGGCAATATTTTGGGGGATAGGATCGGCGCTCGCGAAGGCGACTTGGGCCGGATCCAGTTGGGGCTTGGGGGGAGCAACGGCAGCGGGTTTACTCTGGGTTATCGGGGGGGCCGCCTTAGCCGGTTCTGGACTGGTCGTCTGCTTCGCTTTGACCGGTTCAGGGGCTGCTTGGGCTGCTGCCACAGGTTCTGGTTGGGGTTCAGGCTTGGCTTCCGGTGCAGAGGCTTCGCTTTCGTCTAGTTGAAGGTAAAAGTTGTCTTTCCCACCAAACAGTTTTTTAAGCATCAGAGGGTTCTCCCACAAAATTATGTAGATTTTTTTAACCAAAAATTCATTGCCCTTAATTTTACTGGCAATTGACCCGTTCTGTGGGAGATCACTGACGACCTACTGCCCATAAGATTTGGCCAGATCAGATAAGGACAAAAACTGGATGGGATAGCTGCCAAAAATTTTGAGTTCGGATGCATATTGCGCCAATTCCCTTAAAGCTGCTTGTAAATGGGCCTGGTCCTGACTTGCTTCCAAATCCATAAAAAAGAGATAGTCCCCCAGGGAACGTTTAGTGGGACGGGATTCTAGCCGACTTAAATTGATGCCACGTTTTGCCAAAGCTTGCAGGGGATAGACTAATGCTCCCGGGCGGTTTTCCGGCACACTGAAAGCCAAGGTGGTCTGGCTGCCGCTGAGATAGCCTTGCGGGCTAATGGCCCAAAAACGCGTGCAATTATCAGGATAGTCCTGAATATTGGTGGCCAGCATAGGAAGGTCGAATAAGCTGGCAGCACGGGGAGAGGTGATCGCCGCTGCCTGGGGATCGTCCTCAATCAAATGAATGGCTTCGGTGGTGGAGTTGGCCGGAATTAAAATGGCTTGCGGCAATTGACCTGATAACCATTTTTGACATTGCCCTAGGGCCTGGGGGTGGGAGACCACTCTGGCAATTCGTTGAAGAGAAGACGCCCGACTTAATAACACATGGGCGATCGGCAACACCAATTCCTGCTGAATTTTTAAGTCATCCGCGGCCCATAAACTATCGAAGGTAATGGCAATGGTTCCTTCCGTTGAGTTCTCCACAGGCACAATCGCGACATCAACCTGTCTGTCCGCTACGGCCGCCAACGTTTTACCAATGCTAGGACAAGGGAGTAATTGCACAATGTCGTCATTTGTTTGACGACGGTTGTGGGCATAAGCCAACGCAACGGTTTCGGTGTTGGTCCCTTCTGGCCCCAAATGGGCAACGACCAAGGACATACGGTTTCCTCGGGAATGCTGGTACAAGAAATGTTATCATTATCTACCGAGGTCATACTCCGATGCCGAAGTAGCTCAGTGGTAGAGTAGTTGATTCGTAATCAATTGGTCGTGGGTTCAAATCCCATCTTCGGCTTGGCTTTCAGGGTTCTTGAATTCCCTTCCCTCACTTTTCCTTAGTCCCTGCCACACGGCATCGAAATCAATTTGTTCGATGTGACGTAGGTAGTTTTTATAGTGGACACTAATGAATTGCCCCATCCATTTGGCAGCGATCACCGGGCTGATGCCTAGTTTGGCGGCTCGGATGGCGTAGGCGTCCCTCAGTGCGTCGGCGCTAAATGGCATTTTGTTTCTCCGAAAGGCGATCACGACTCGATGACAGTTGTCACTGTTGATATCGGATTTCAACTCAGGAGGGCTGAAGTTGGTGAGGCTTAGGCGACCGGGGTGGAACTTGCCACAAACCACAGCCAGACCACCAAGCCTAGCACCAAGAGTTTGACGAGAATGTAAGTGAGGGAATCGGGATAGAGATAGGAGCCTAACATGGTGACCTCCCTGGGATGAATCTGTGTGACAGGTCGCGCTTGCTCAACCCACCACCTACTTCTATCATCGCGCGGATTTGACCCAGTAGGACATTTCTTAATCATTACGCCGCTAACGTCAGGGGAAATGACGTATAATGAAAGGTCTGAAATTTTCAGTTTATCCCTCATCTTGGTTAGCTACTGTTGTCGTTCTTGAATTTGATGGTTGTACGCCCTTTGCCCGATTGCCAGTAAAAAGCAGTAGAGAATGTCATTCCGCTGCCTTTCTCCCGGGGGGAAGGAGGGGACTCCTCCCGCGTTTTTCCTATCCCTCCATTAATCATTTGTCCTGTTCATAACGTTTTAGCTCAGCATGAAAGCCCAAGCAGAACCCCGCTTCGACTACGTCAAAATTGCGATCGCCTCCCCTGAACGAATCCGTCAATGGGGGGAACGCACCCTCCCCAATGGCACTGTCGTGGGGGAAGTCACCAAACCGGAGACAATTAACTATCGGACGCTTAAGCCGGAGATGGATGGTCTTTTTTGCGAGAAAATTTTTGGGCCGTCTAAAGATTGGGAATGTTGGTGCGGCAAATATAAACGGGTACGGCATCGGGGCATTGTGTGCGAGCGGTGTGGTGTTGAAGTGACAGAATCACGGGTACGTCGCCATCGCATGGGCTTTATTAAATTAGCGGCCCCCGTTACCCACGTCTGGTATCTCAAAGGCATTCCCAGCTACTTGAGTATTTTGCTCGATATGGCTCTGCGGGACGTAGAACAGATCGTATATTTTAATGCCTATGTGGTTTTGAATCCGGGCAATGCCAGCAATTTGCAATATAAACAACTGCTCACCGAAGACCAATGGGTGGAAATCGAAGACCAAATCTACGCAGAAGATTCGGAACTCGAAGGGATTGAAGTCGGTATTGGTGCAGAAGCGGTGCAACGGTTGTTGGCAGAACTTAACTTAGATGAGGTGGCGGAACAACTACGGGAGGAAATTCTCAACAGTAAAGGACAAAAACGAGCCAAGCTGATCAAGCGCTTGCGGGTCATTGATAATTTCATTGCGACTGAATCCCGCCCTGAATGGATGACGTTGGATGTTATCCCCG
>JBEAQB010000070.1:0-5961 GCA_041164125.1 Cyanobacteriota bacterium | reverse complement strand
AGCGCGACCTGTCACACAGATTCATCGCAAGGAGGTCACCATGTTAGGCTCCTATCTCTATCCCGATTCCCTCACTTACATTCTCGTTAAACTCTTGGTGCTAGGCTTGGTAGTCTGGCTGTGGTTTGTGGCAAGTTCCACTCCGGTCACCTAATTGGGCCACTGTGGTTATTTCCCCCAAGGTTGTCCCCCGTTCAACAGTGCAACCCTGCTCAGGGAACAGGGGCGATGGGGGCTGGCTGACGGTTCATTGCAAAAGTTAACTGCTGCTCTAACTGGTGGGCTAATGCCAACACCGTGGCATCAGCCGCAGGTTTGCCGATAATTTGCACGCTCAATGGTATGCCTTGGTCATCAACGCCCACCGGAATGGCGATCGCCGGCAACCCCGACGCATTGAAAGGGGGACAGGGGGCCACCCATTCGATAATTTTTTGTACCGTTTCTGCGGGGGCCAAATGGGACCATTCACCAACCTTGGGCGGCTGGTGGTTGTAAACCGGCAAAATCAAAGCATCGTAGCGATCCATAAAAGCCACAATGCGGCGAGCAATAATCTGCATTTGTCTAACGGCCTGCAAATACTCTCCAGCGGTGCCACTATTTTCTCCCAACCATTGATTGACGGGGTCGAGTAACGGTAGGGGAATTGCCGTTGCCCCGACACCGGCTTGCCAAATGGTCATAAAGGGGGTTATCAACTCTGCCGCGTCAAAACAAGCCTCTTCCAGCCCATGCCCTAATTTTTCGCAGGCAGCGATCGCCGTTTTAACCCCCTGCTGAATCATAGGAGTGCTGGCAAAGGGCGGCAGGGAGAAATGATAAGCAATGCGAAGCGGGGGAGGGGCAACTTGAGTCGATTCGAGTAAGGGAATCATTGGCTGGGGTAACCAATAGGGATCACCTGTAATATAGCCGCCCATCACATCCACCATGGCTGCTGCATCGAGCACCGTCCGACTCAGGGAGCCATTACTGGCAATGCCGCTTTGGTAATCCCCCACCGGTGCGTTAGAAATCCTGCCCCGACTGGGCTTAAATCCTACCAGTCCGCAACAACTGGCCGGCCCCCGTAAGGAGCCACCACCATCTGAGCCTTGGGCGATCGGGCAGAGGCCCGCTGCCACGGCCGCAGCACTCCCGCCGCTGGAGCCCCCCGCTGTATAGTCTAAGTGCCAGGGATTACGGCTAGGCAAAAAGCCCGGAGGCTCGGTGTAAGGAAAGGTGCCAAGTTGGGAGGTGGTGGTTTTGCCCAAAATGATAAATCCCGCCCGCTTCAATTGAGTCACCACACCATCATCGTGGTGGGCAATATTCTCCTTCAACGCCGCTACCCCGTAACTTACTGGCATTCCCGCCACAGTATTGAGATCTTTGACCCCAATGGGAACGCCAAAAAAGGGTGGTAAGTTGTCGTCGTTGTGGCTTTGACCCAACTGTTCTGTTTGTGCTTTAGCCGTGGCAATGGCCATTTCAGCGGCGACATGGCAAAAGCTGCCGACGATATGATCCTGCTGGGCAATGCGATCCAGAAAATACTCAGTCAGTTCGAGGGGGGAAATTTCCTGTTTGCGGAGTGATTGGGCAAGGTTAAGGGCCGTTTGTAAAGCTGGCTCAGTCATAAAAAAGTTAGCAGAGTGTCTATGGGGGCCTCGTCAGGTTGTCGTCATTGTCCTGGGAAAACCGCTCAAAACCACAGTACTGTGGCTAGCCGGCTTTTTGGGACCAACCGTTACCTCCCGGCGGCGCCATACTGGGCCTTGAGTCGATCATCATGATCATCGGCGATCGTGGCGACGAGGGTGATAGCACGGGAAATTTCCTCAGGGGATAAATCTGCAACGGTGCGCTGATAAATCGTGACCAAATGATCATTGCGGAGGGCAAAACGGGCTTCGAGGGTGTCAGACCAATTAAGCGCCATCACCTCGGTTAATAATGCGAGTTGATCCTTCCCTGGTAACGCCATCACGTCGGCCCAGACGGTAAATAGATCGTCGTCATCTTCCCCGGTCAATTGCACAAAGACTGAGACGCTACCGTAGGTGAACCTCCAGGCTGATCCTCGAACGGAATGTTGTACCATTGCGCTATCGGCTTGGGCCATGCTGCTGATCACCGTTTCAATGACGTCATGGTGATTGGCTGGACCGTAATCGTCGGGAGAGAGACTGTCTGGGATAGGGTTCGAAAAAACTGCGGTCATCACGCTAGCCTCAAGGAGAGTGTTCTAGTCCAAGTTTAACCATCAAAGGACCAGGGAGAAAGACCCATGGGCTCAGGCTCAGGTTAGGCGGCTAGGCAGGACGAGATTTTGTTGTCTCAAAGGTCATCACCGTTGCTTCGTTGTTTTCCCGTGCAACTCGAACTAACAAGCCCGCCAGGATCAAACTGGCTAAGCAGGAACTTCCCCCATAACTAAAAAAGGGTAACGGTAAGCCAGTGGTGGGTAACGCACCACTGGCTACGCCAATGTTCAATAAAGATTGTCCCACCAGAAAAATCACTGCTCCCATGGCGATCAAGCGTTTAACTCGATGGTGACAGCGCATGGCGATTCGTAAACCAATGGTGGTGACTAGTCCCAAGAAGGCTAAAAATACGACGCAGCCAAGCCAACCAAATTCCTCGGCAAAGACGGCAAAAATAAAGTCTGTGGTTTGAATGGGCAAATAAAATAACTTTTGCTGGGATAGACCAAATCCTGTGCCAAACACCCCACCAGAGGCGATCGCATACAAACTCTGGACTAACTGATACCCATCTCCCCTCGGATCAGCAAAAGGATCAAGAAACGATGTGACCCTTGCTTTTTGATACTCCCGCAAAGAAATGCTAGTGACTGCAGTGGTGATTCCCAGTAAAGCTGTAGACATTAGGTAGCCCCAGGGTAACCCAGACGATAGAGCAATTAACCATAGACCCATGCCACACAATGCAGTAGTGCTGAGATTGGGTTGCAACAGAATGCCAGCTAAGGTGACAACAAATATTCCTATCCATAGCAACCGGGTCCGCCACGAGAGACGACGCCAATTGCCAAACAAGTTAGCCCCTTGGAGGACCAAGCAGGGTTTCATAAACTCTGACGGTTGCAATAATACAGGACCTAAACCAATCCACCGCTTCGCGCCATTGATTTCCACCCCTAAACCTGTTTTGGTTGCCAAAATTAATCCCAATACAACTAACAATACCCAAGGTCCAACCTGCAAACAAACTTGCAAGGGAAGACGCACCAGAAAATTAAAAATATTTAAACCGATCCATAGATACGCAACCTGTTTGAGGATAATGGCTAAGCCGGTGCCGCTCTGCTCTAAACTTTCAGCATAGGAGGCCGAGAATAGGACAATTAGTCCCATCAACATCCAAGCAAAAACAAGCGTGCGCATGAGGCGGGCCTCCCCAGACCAGCTCAGCACTTCGCCGTCATAAAAGGGGAAGAGAATTTTGAGAATATTACGAGAATTAATCAAGGGGCTAACAAGGAAGAAGTGGGTGAGCTGTTATTAAAGTAACTTACAGCAAATTTCTCGACAGCGAGGGATGACGCTGGGTAAGTTTAGAATCTGATTCCGCAGTCGTAGAGTATTATGCCTGCACTGTCAATGGATATCCAGCAAAAAATTGTCAGCACCGACATCCCCAAAAAGCTGATTGAACCTGATGCCCTTAGGAAATTTATTGAACGGCGATCGCCCCTTTCATCAAAAAATCCAAGAATACCAGTGGTGATGGTGACATTGGAGGGCGCACGGCGTCCAGTTATCCCGATGCAACACCTGGCTACAAGCCCCCTTTGGATCAGTATGTCGATCGCCTTAATCGAGACTTGGCTGCGGGGAAGTCTCGCAACCTCACCCCAGATGAGCATTTGAAATTAGCATCGAGACTATGACAGTTTAAATTTATTGCGGTTTGTAAACCGCTATAAATTTAAACTGTCCGAATTCGTACTATCATCTGGTTAGGTAGTCAAAGTCTATAGTTATGCTATCCCCTCATCTTTCTATTCGTATCTCTCCGCCCCTCCTTGAATACCTGGAGTCTTTCGTTGACCAGCATAATCTTGCCGTTTTCTAAGTGGTTCATTGCGGCGGATCTTTGCGAGATCGCCTGTCACATCGGGGAGACTGAGGGAGTGTCTTTGGTGGAGAGGATGCGGCAAGTTGAAAAACGGTTGGCTTGGCTAGAAAATAATATTTTTATACCCTGAACATTTTTTGCAGGGGTGCTGTTTTAGGATGCAAGTAATGCGTTGAGATGACCAACCAATGACGGCTCAAAATTTACTCTCCCCGCGACAGCTTGAACGATTACTGGCAATTGATGAACTTGTTCGCTCACCTGTCCGTTATACGGCAAAAATAATTGCTGAGAAGTTAAGTGTGGCGGAAAGAACCATTCGTCTTGACTTGGCTTTTTTAAGCGAACGGTTTGATACTCTTCTTGAATTTGACCCTGTTAAAGGCTATTACAGCAATTCCAATTTTAAGGTTTCATGACATAAAAAGCCTTATAACAAGAGGGTTGTACAATTCTTGACAATTGAAGTGATCGCTGAAACGACGCAAAATCGTTCCGAATTTGGAATTACTGAGGCTATTACTATGCGGATAATACTTGGCGTTTACCAACCATTCCGTTAACCCAAGGCGAACTATTTGCTCTCACTTTAGGAGCAAAAGCGTTAGAAGCTTATTCAGGGTCTGCCTATGAAGAGGAATTGCAGTCGTCCATTAAGCAGTTAGCAACTCGTTTACCAGAAAAGGTTTGGTTTGATTTAGAACGATTAGTGGATGAACGGATTCCTGTTCCTCTAGGACGTCGTTTTTTCATGATTTTTCCTCCCTACTTCTCTCTCTAGTTTAACCCTTCAACACAAACCCGCTTGGAACCAGTTTTGAATTATAAAAAGATAGTCTAGCCTTTCAGGGGAGTGATTCTGAGTAAAGGGGATAACTACTGGGATTATCAACCGTTCTCCCCGGACACGCTCTAGGGGGAAGGGGAAGTATTTTCAGGCAGGGTTAATACATCCCGAGCAGTCATCCCATCGGTTTGATTGCCCAAATACCACAAAGCTATTGCGGCTTCCGCACGAGTCACCGGTTTTTGCGGTTGCAAGAGGGTGATGAAGCCAAACATTCGGCGTAGATTAGCGCGATCGCCATTTTGAAAATCCGCATACAGTGCTGACCAAACCTGGGGATTAATTTTAGCCGCATCCTGAAATCCCCAGGTCTCCTTGATATTCTCCAAACTGGCTTTTGCTAACACCCCGCGCTGATCTAACGGGACTTTCCAGAGTAATAAAGCCTCTCGGGTTAAAGGCGCATCGGGGCGAAAGAGGGTGGCACTGGGATCATTGGTTAAAGCAGATGGAATTAGGCCAGCATCGGCAAAGCCTTGGATATAAGCAAAATCGGGATGGGTGTTGGGCACATCGGAGAAAACCGGCTTGGCGCTCGGGGCAGCAGGACGAATCTGTTTACTCGGTTGATTAGCAAAGAAAATATTGTTCGCTTGAAATAACCACCGACTAAATTCTGCCCGGCTGATGGGGTGTTGAGGGGCAAACTGTTGCTCAGTCTTAGCGGCAATAATCCCTAGAGAGGCTAAATCTTGGATAGGATTTGCCAAGGAATCGGGCAAGGTGGCTACATCAGTAAACGCTCCCTGAGATGTTGGGGGGGGACTGACGCTCACTGAGGGGGAAGCATTGGGGGATATCAGGGGAGAAGGGGATGGAGAGGCGATCGCCGTCGGTGTATTGTTTGCCTCCGTTGGGGAGGCGTTCAGTTCAGGATTAGCGGTAAAGCGATTTTCTAGGGCTTGATTACCGCTGCACCCCACTAATAAGCCCCACAGTCCGAGACTCAGGGCTGTGACGATGACGGCAGATAACGAGCGAGACGCCTGATCCATTGATGATAGCGTTGGCTGAATTGGGCAAGT
>JBEAQB010000069.1:0-14570 GCA_041164125.1 Cyanobacteriota bacterium | reverse complement strand
TCTTCAAATAAATCTAGGGGATAAGCAATGAAGCAAAAGTATTGGTTGTCTTCATTGGGAACCGCTTCGATGTCATAACAACGACCTTTGTATCGATCTAAGTCGGTGAGGTTGTCGGTCCAGACCGTCGTCCAGGTTCCGGTAGAAGATTCAGCTGCAACTGCCGCTGCCGCCTCTTCGGCAGGTACGCCGGGTTGGGGGCTCATGCGGAAGCAGGCGAGCAGATCCGTATCTTTTGGGGTGTAGTCGGGGGTGTAATAGGTTAGGCGGTAATCTTGTACGCCCGCCTTAAACCCTGCTTTGGCTTGTACCATCTAGGTCAGTCCTCCATTAAACATTGAATAGCCTAGCTTCCTCCCTTAGGCGAAATTTGGCTATAGAAAGCCTACTGTCGCCGCAGAGACAGATAATATTTACAGTTATTTGGTTCCGAGAAATGTCTTCGACAACCCAGCAACTTTATGTTTTCTGAAGGTAATCTTATCACGCACAGGTTGCCTTTACTTCACGCTATGGCATCCATTCACTGTTTTTTAAATTACAATTTGTAGACTTTTTGATTAGTTTGCCTAATGTAAGAGCGACGGGCTGATTAGCGAGTCTTGTCATAGCCCACAGCGCAGTAGCGCAAGTGTTTTTGTTGGCAGGGCCTGGGTCGGTGTTGATGAGGCATTAGCGGGAGTCAATTGAGGGTTTATCGGCATCATTCTCTGCTGTGGCAGTTGCGCAGCAAGTCACTTCGCGGTGTGCCTAGCTTATAATCGGGAAGATTTTTCGGTCACTCATTTTCCACTGCCCCAGGAACCGGTAGGTATGGTCACATCATTGCTCAATAATCGCTATCAAATCATTGAAACGCTGGGTCGGGGCGGCTTTGGGGAAACCTTCTTAGCCAAGGATACCCACATGCCGTCGACGCGACCCTGTGTCATCAAGCATCTTAAACCAGTGCTGGAGAGTTCTGACCTTCCCCCCTGGTTAAGGGAGCGCTTTCAGCGAGAAGCGACCACTTTGGAGGCGTTGGGGGAAGCCCATGCACAAATTCCGAATCTTTATGCCTATTTCAGTGAAGGCGATGATTTTTACCTGGTTCAAGAATGGGTATCAGGGTTAACGCTGACTCAAGCTCAAGCAAAACGGGGCAGATTTTCTAGCACCGCCGTTGAAGAATTGCTGCTGGGCATCTTGCCGGTTTTGGACTTTATCCACCAACGCCGCATTATTCACCGTGATATTAAACCCGACAATATTATTTTACGAGAACGTGATGACCTACCGATTCTGATCGACTTTGGCGTTATCAAGGAGGCGATGGGGACATTGGTCAACCCTGATGGCCGCAGTGCCTATTCCGTTGCCCTGGGAACGCCGGGTTATATGGCACCGGAGCAAGCCGCCGGACGGCCGGTTTTTTCTAGTGATCTTTATAGTTTGGGGTTAACGGCAATTTTTTTATTAACCGGAAAAAGTCCCCAATATCTTAAAAATGATAGTCGGACAGGGGAAATTCTGTGGCAGTCAGAAGCGCCCTATGTAAGTCCCAGCTTAGTGACGGTGATCAACCAAGCGATTCGTTATCATCCCCGGGAACGATTCAAATCGGCCCTGGAGATGCGTCAGGCTTTACTGGGGCCGGTTCAGCAGAGCAAACCGGTTACGGCCCAGTCTTCTCCTGCCGTGGGCCTCCCGTTGTCCCAACATACCGAGCCAACATTAATGGTCGGCGGTAACCCTCGTCAGTCTCGTGAACCGGGGTGGACTACCGGGACCGATCGCCAACCATTGACCGAGTCGGAAGACCCGCCTGGTCTGCCACCGCTTTTGACGTGGTTTGTGATGCCACTGGTCTTTCTGCTGGTGATTGTGGGGGGGATTTTAGCCGGGTTTTGGGTGGCCAACCAACGTCGTGCAACCCCGCCAGTCATCGACCCAACGCCGACGTTGTCTCCGCTTGAATCCCCCCCGAATCTGTTTGTCACCCCGGAACCGACCCCCTGGCGATCACCAACAGAACCTCCGACCCCGACTCCCTCTGTCAGCATGCCACCGGAACCAGTGCCGAGCGATCAACCAAGCCCCCCGACGGAAACGATCACTGTTCCTGAGACGGGGAGTCAAATCCCTAGAACGGAAATTGTCCCAGGGACGTCACCGCCAGAGACTAAGCCGTCTCCTGTGTCTCGGCCGGTGATTACCCCATCCGTTCAAGTTACGCCGAAGACTAGCCCCAACTCCCCCCCGCCAACAACACCATCACCCCCACCTCCATCCCCCCCTACCCCGTCACCCAACATCACCAAGACCCCAGTCTCCCCCCCTCCTTCTCCCACCAGACCCCTAGAGGTTATCCCCCCCCCAGAAAATCCCGCTCCCAACAATAACACCACAATAATCACCCCCCCCGCACCGCCCGCCGTGCAGAAAAAGACCGTGCCAGGGGAAAATTAAAATTAGTTGAGGGTGACAGGCCTTTAACCTAGCCAGCGTGGCCTCCGCCATGCGCGATTACCGTAAACCTGTGGGAAAATCGCTTAAAGCTTATTTTTACAATCTGGTCTTCCATGAAACGTCGCGCCCTTATTACCCAATCGGCGATCGCCGCTGGCAGTGCTGCTAGTTTGATCGCCTGTGGTCAAGCTTCTACATCCCAACAAAATGCTGCTAGTGGGGGGGATTTACCGAAAATTCGCTGGCGCATGGTTACCAGTTGGCCAGAATCCTTAGAAACCATTTTTGGGGGAGCCAAGACGGTCTGTGAAGACGTAGCGGCGATGACAGGGGGAAACTTTACTATTCAACCCTACGCAGCGGGGGAAATTGTGCCGGGGCTAGAGGTCTTAGATGCTGTGCAAAATGGCACAGTGGAATGCGGTCATACGGCCGGTTATTACTATATCGGCAAAAATCCTGCCCTCGGCTTTGCCAGCACCATTCCCTTTGGGTTGACGGCCCAACAGCAAAATGCCTGGCTCTACTTCGGGGGTGGGTTGGAAGCAATACAAAAGGTGTATGGCGATTTCAATGTGATTAATTTTCCCGCCGGTAACACCGGGGCACAGATGGGGGGCTGGTTTAAAAAGCCCCTTAATTCCCTGGCGGATCTGCAAGGCCTAAAGATGCGGATTCCAGGATTGGGGGGGCAGGTGATGGCCAAGTTGGGCGTCAACGTGCAAGTACTGCCAGGGGGAGAGGTCTTTCTCGCCTTAGACCGGGGCACCATCGACGCAGCGGAATGGGTTGGCCCCTACGATGACGAAAAGTTGGGGTTAAATAAAGCAGCGAAATATTACTACTATCCCGGTTGGTGGGAGCCGGGACCAACGTTGGACGCTTTGGTCAATAAACGTCAATGGGAAAATCTCCCCCCCGAATACCAGGCGGTGTTCCAAGCAGCGGCCCAAAAGGCTAACCTACAAATGCTGTCCCAATACGATGCGTTGAACCGCGACGCCTTACAACGGTTACTCAGCAGCGGCACAGAACTGAAAGCCTATCCCCAGGATGTGTTGGTGGCGGCTCAAAAAGCATCGGCAGATCTCTTGAATGAAACCGCCAACAAAGATGCTAACTTCAAAGCCATTTACGACCAATGGCAGACATTCCGGCAACAAATTTTTGCTTGGAATGCCATTAACGAGTTGAGTTATGCTCAGTTTGTGATGGGTTAGCTAAGTTGAGCAATTAATCCCTCAACCCGTTCCTTTACCTGACCCCGCACTTCCCGAAAGACTTCCAGGGATTTGCCATCGGGATCCTCTAGTTGCCAATCTTCAAAGACATCCTGCATGACCCAGTCCGGCGGCAAGTTCACCCCGCAACCACAGAGGGAAATGACCACATCATAATCGTCGGCTTTAAAATCTTCAATGGGATCGGAAGTTTGATGGGTGATGTCAATGCCCACTTCCTGCATGATTTCGATGGCGGTGGGATGTACCCGTGACGACTCAAGGCCACAACTGGTGACGTTGATTTTGCCAGCCCCGAGGGTTTTGGCAAAGCCTTCCGCCATTTGGGAACGGCAGGAATTACGCTTGCATACGAACATGACGTTTTTCATGGTTGAAAGGGAGTAGGGAATAGGGAATAGGGAATAGGGAATAGGGACGTTAACTGGATTCCTTTTCTTTGCGTTCACTGTGGCGATCGGTCAAATAGTCCACCTTGTCCCGCAACAGTAAGGTGAATTTATAGAGTTCTTCCATCACATCCACGACTCGATCACGGTAGGGGGACTCTTTCATGGTGCCGTCTTCGTTAAATTCCTGGTAAGCTTTGGGCACAGAGGATTGGTTGGGAATGGTGAACATCCGCATCCAGCGCCCCAGAATCCGCAGGGTATTCACCGCGTTAAAAGATTGAGATCCACCGCTCACCTGCATGACTGCGAGGGTTTTGCCTTGGGTAGGACGGATAGAGCCAATATTGAGGGGAATCCAATCAATTTGATTTTTTAAAATGCCGGTGATGGTGCCGTGCATTTCCGGTGATGACCACACTTGTCCCTCTGACCATTGGCTGAGTTCCAGTAACTCCTGGACTTTCGGATAGCTATCGGGGACTCGGCCCCGCAGGGGAAGGTCATGGGGATGGAAGAATTTCACCTCGGCCCCCAGAGCGGTAATGATGCGGGCCGCTTCTTCTGCCAATAAACGACTGTAGGAACGCTCCCGCAGGGAACCATAGAGAAACAGAATGCGGGGGGGATGATCAAAGGTTGGCGTTTCCATTGTTATTGACAGCCCAATTCAGAGTTTAAGCAGCGGGGATCGAGCAGGGTGGCTTTTTCGGGGTCGCGGGGGAACCAAAAGGCGGTTTTTTTGCAAATTTCCACCAGCATTAACATCACCGGCACTTCAATCAACACCCCCACCACTGTGGCTAGGGCGGCCCCGGAATTTAAGCCAAATAACATCACGGCGGTGGCGATCGCCACTTCAAAGTGGTTACTGGCCCCAATCAGGGCAGCGGGGGCGGCGTCTTCGTAGCTCAAATTCAGCTTTAACCCCAGGGCGTAGGTAATTAAAAAGATGAAGTTGGTTTGGATAAACAAGGGGATCGCAATCAGGAGGATATGCAGGGGGTTGTTAACAATGAGTTCCCCTTTAAAGGCAAAGAGCAAGACTAAGGTCAACAACAACGCCACAATGGCGATCGGGCTGAGGTAATGCAAAAACTGGCGCTCAAACCAATCCTTACCCTTGTTTTTTAAAATCCAATAGCGGCTATAAATTCCGGCTGCTAAGGGTAAGCCCACATAAATTAAGACCGACAAAACAATGGTTTGCCAAGGCACAATCAGGTTATTGGCGGATAGTAACCATTTCCCCAATGGTGCATATAAAAACAGCATGGCCAAGGAGTTCACCGCCACCATCACCAAGGTATGGCCTTGGTTGCTGTAGGAGAGATAGCCCCACATCAACACCATCGCCGTACAGGGAGCAATCCCCAACAAAATACAGCCGGCAATGTAGGAATTCCCCAACGTGACCGCTGTCCCCCGAATCATTTCCGTATTGCTCAACAACGGGGCAAATAAATACCCCAGGAAAAACTGGGCAAACACCACCATGGTGAAGGGTTTAATCAGCCAGTTCACCACGAGGGTTAAAATTACCGGCTTGGGCGCTTTTGCCGCCTTCACCGCCTGGGAAAAGTCAATTTTCACCATGATGGGATACATCATGAAAAACAGACAGATGGCAATGGGAATCGACACGTTATAAACACTCAGGCTGTCCAACGTTTGGGCGATCGCCGGAAAGATCCGCCCTAACCCAATCCCCATCACAATACACAATGCTACCCAGAGGGTGAGGTACTTTTCAAACCGGTTGAGGGTTCCCCCCGCCTTGACTGCCTTGGGATTGACGCGACTAACCATAAAAATCCATCAATAAAACTTGATGAAGTAATCATAAATCAAAAAAAATTGATTTGTCAATCCTACTCAAACTGGGCTTGCTGTCTCATCAGTTCGGGAATGGTCAAATCCACCACACTTTTGCCACCAAACACCGTCCCGGCCTCCCCCTTGTGAAAGGTGATTTTGCCCAAATTGTAGGCGTCTTCGGGTAGAGGGATGTAACCAATATCCGCAATGATGGTAGGCGCTTCCTTGAGGTAAAAGTCAACAAAATCTCTCAAGGCTGGATTTTGCTGTGCCTTTGTCAGGTTGACATAAATAAATAAGGGGCGCGCTAGCGGTTGATACTGGTTGGTTTCCACCGTTACCCGGGACGGGGTGATGGAACCTTTGCCGCCATCAATAGCCAGGGTTTTTAAACTCTCTGTATGTTGCTCATAGTAAGCTAAACCAAAATAGCCTAGGGCGTTGGGATCTTGAGAAACGCCCTGAACGAGGGTTTCATCATCTTCACTTTTGAGCATGTCCATCCGACTCGAGCCGGGTTCTCCCACAATGGCTTCGGTGAAATAGTCAAACGTGCCCGAGTCAATACCAGGAGCATAAAGATTAAGTGGTTTGTCGGGAAACGTTGGGCGGATTTGGTTCCAGCGGGTAATGGTCGCTTCGGCAGAGGGTTGCCAGATGGTTTTTAATTCCTCTGTGGTTAAACTGTTGACCCAGTTATTGCTGGGATTAACAACCACCGTCAGGGCGTCAAAGGCAATGGGCAGCTCAATATATCTCACCTTGTTGGCATTGCACTGAACCATTTCCTCTCGAGCAATGGGACGAGACGCATTGCTAATATCGGTTTTTCCTTGACAAAATGCCCGAAAACCACCGCCAGTGCCGGAAATACCCACGATCGCTTCCACGGAATCTGGCGTAGCAGTTTGATAGGCGTTAACAATCGCTTCTGTGATGGGATAAACCGTACTTGAACCATCAATGGTAATGGGTTGGTTGGCCTCAGGGGCAGAACAGGCCACAAGACTCAACAAGCTAATGACAATGGGCGCGCAAGGCTGAGCTAACTGACGCAAAAAAAACATGTTCACCTCTCCACTGCCAAAATGCAGTAGCGATTGACGGTTAAACTTCGATGCCAATATGTTCACAGAGAACATCAACTTAACTTGATATTAAGTCAAGCGCTGGCAAAAGAAGTTAAGGCGTCATTAAGGATTGACGACAGCCGCACGAATGGCTTGTTTTTGTTCGTCGTCATAGCCCCAACGGTTTAAAAAAGCTTGATAATCGCCTTCTCCCGTTAAACTATGCTCGAGTTCCGTTAGCTTTTCGGCAACCCCTGGCAACTGTAAAGACCGAATTAAGTGTTGACTACGGCGACATACTTGTGCTGAACTTTGGGCGGCTTGGGGATCTTGATTGCGCTGGTGATGCACGACCATGGCGGCGGACATGGCTAAATTTTTGACCAGTAATTCCCCCACGATCGCCGGTGCCGTTTGCAAGCCATTTAACAGGGAGGGAGTCGGATGATCCGCTAGGGGAAAATTATTGGCTGTCAAAAAGGTGACAAAAAAGCCCCGAGCACCGTTTTCTGTCGCCACCAAGTTGGCGATCGCCGTTTCGAGGTCATCATCACTGATGTGATTTTGGTCAACTTGGGCAAGAAGCGTTTGACAGTAAGCAATCGCCTGCTCAAAACTTAGGGATTGAAAATCGACGGTCATCATGTTATTCAATGGTCACTGCAGCTTGCCTTTGATTAATCTCCCAGGGGAGGTCATGCATAGGCCGCGATGGAAACTTTGGCGGCAATTTGTTGAGCGATCGCTGTTAGGGCTTGGGCCGAAGCGGACTCTGGGGCAGAAATAACAATGGGAACCCCTGCATCGCCCCCTTCCCGTAAGGAAATTTCCAGGGGGACACATCCCAATAAGGGCACATTTAATTCCCGCGATGCTTTAGCTCCCCCCCCGGATCCAAAGAGATCATAGTGGCGATCGGGCAGGTCGGGCGGGATGAAATAACTCATATTTTCCACAATCCCCAAGACATTGACTCCCATTTGTTGGAACATTTTTAAACCCCGTCGTGCATCTAACAGGGAGACTGTTTGCGGTGTCGTGACAATCACCGCGCCAGCCATCGGCACAGATTGGGTCAAGGTGAGTTGAGCATCCCCGGTACCGGGAGGCATATCGACAATCAGGTAATCCAATGCGCCCCAATTCACTTGGTATAAAAATTGGCGAATGATACCGTTTAACATCGGTCCGCGCCAAATTACGGGCTGATCGGGGTCAATTAAAAAGCCCATAGACACCATTTTGATGCCATGGTTAAAAACGGGTTCCAAGACCTCCCCTTGGGGACTCTGCTCCACCTTAACTGCCGCACCACTTAAGCCCAACATGGTAGGGGCGTTGGGACCATAGATATCGGCATCGAGTAAACCCACCCTGGCACCGGTTTTCGCCAAAGCCACCGCCACATTAACCGCAACGGTACTCTTGCCCACCCCCCCTTTACCACTGGAAATGGCCACAATATTTCTCACCTGGCCCACTGCTTGACGATCAGGGAGGGATTTTTGCTGGGGCGTTTCAGCCGTGACAGTGACATCCACCTGCTCCACCCCTGCCAGGGTTTTTACCGCTTTTTCGCAATCTTCGACAATGAGTTCCCGTAACGGACAGGCCGGCGTCGTCAACACCAAGGTAAAACTTACCCGACCATCGGCGATCGCCACATCACGGATCATGTTCAATTCGACTAAGCTCTTTTGGAGTTCGGGATCTTGAACCGGACGGAGCACGGACAGGATGGCGTCAGGTGTCAACATGATGAAAAAGGTGTCTCTTCAGGAGTAAATGATTGATTGCTGACCTTCGGTATCAGGCTAGCTTACCCTTTCAGCAACAACCGCCCCAGAACTGCATAGTTCTTTTAGACTGATATCACCGCCAAGGAAGGCAGGCGGTAAGCTTAGCCAAGCCGTGGTCAAGGCTGGATTAACGATAGCATAAGTCAAGCGGGCTATCATCACCCTCACCGACCCATCGAGGGGACATGAGACCACTCGCTTGCCAGGGTTGAGGCGTACGGCGTACCCCAGCCTAAGTTAGACTATTGAAAGATTTGCTATTTTTTATTCCCTCATTGCCGCTCACCATGCTCTCTACGGAAACGTCCCGCCCTACCACTGGTTCTGCGTTATTACTATCGCCGCCAGCATCGTCTCCTAATCAAAATATTTTGCCCTTGACGGCGGCGGTGAATGCTAACGGTCATTTGGAAATTGGCGGCTGTTCTGTACCGGAACTGGTAGCAAAATTTGGGTCACCTCTCTACATTTTGGATGAAACGACCCTGCGTCAAGCCGCCCAGCACTACCGGGATTCGTTCCAACGCTACTATCCCGGCGAAAGTCAGGTGATTTATGCGTCTAAAGCGTGGAGTTGTTTAGCGGTGGTGGCGATCGCCGCCCAGGAAGGATTAGGGTTTGATGTGGTCTCGGGGGGAGAAATCTTTACGACAGTGGCAGCCCTTAAGTCCTTAGGGTGGACCCCCAAACAAATTGCTGAAAAAATTTACTTCCACGGCAACAATAAATCCGCGCAGGAATTGCAAGAGGCGATCGCCATTGACTGCACCATCATTGTCGATAACTGGCTAGAACTGGAAACATTAACCCGCCTAGCCACAGTGGCACAGCCCACCCGGATTATGCTACGCCTCACCCCTGGCATTGAATGTCACACCCATGAATACATTCAAACGGGTCATCTCGACAGCAAATTTGGCTTTGATCCCCACCAAATCGAAGCGGTTTTTGCTTTTGTCAGTCAGCAGCCCCAGCTAAAGTGCATTGGACTCCATGCTCACATCGGCTCGCAAATCTTTGAGCGTCAACCCCATCAGGACCTAGGTCGAGTGCTGGCAGAATGGTTTAGCAAAGGCTTGACCTATGGTCTGCCGTTGACAGAATTAAATATTGGCGGCGGTCTGGGAATTTGTTACACCGAACAAGACGATCCCCCCAGTATCGAGGCATGGGCCAAGGCTGCGGCCCTAGCCGTTGTCAAAGCCTGTGACGACCTAACGTTGCCGTATCCCAAATTAATCGCAGAACCCGGACGGTCTTTAATTGGTTCTGCGTGCATCACAGCCTACCGAGTGGGTGGTCGTAAAGTTGTCCCCGGACTGCGAACCTATCTGGCTGTCGATGGTGGCATGTCCGATAATCCCCGCCCTATTACCTACCAGTCAGTCTACCGGGTGGCTTTGGCCAATCGCATGAACGATCTCCAGACAGAAACTGTAACCATTGCCGGCAAACATTGTGAATCGGGGGATATTCTCGTTAAAGATGTAGAACTCCCGCTCGCCGAACCTGATGATATCCTCGTGGTTGCCGATACAGGGGCATATAACTACAGCATGGCCTCAAATTACAATCGCCTGGGTCGGCCGGCGGCAGTGTTGGTTAACCAAGGGGAAGCGAATGTGATTCTCCGTCGGGAAACCTATGCCGATTTGCTCCGCCAAGATTGTCTGCCGGCCCGCCTTTTACCCTAGCATTTTGCTGACCGTGTCGGGCTATGATGGCGATTGGGACGTTAAACCTGTCACATCGCCCTATTGCTCACCCTAAAAGACTGTACCCATGTCGGGCTTTCCCCCGGATTTTTCCGCTTTACTCCCCCTCTTGCATAATGCCATCGATCTTGGTTTAGTTATCGGGCTATTTTTTCTATTGAGCCGGATCATTGGTGAATATCAAACAGTGTGGATGATGCGGGGGCTACTCATACTCATGGTGATTCAGATCGTCAGTGATCACTTAAAGTTGGAATTACTCCGGTTTGTGATCGAAAAACTGGTGCTGGGATCAGCCGTTGCGTTAGCCGTCATCTTCCAAGTCGAGCTACGACGTTTTTTAGAATTATTGGGTCAAGGGCGATTGATGCAAATTTTTTATCGGCCGCGCTCCACACCGAAAACCACCAACGTGATTGACGAAATTGTTGATGCCGTGAAAGAACTCTCCCAAAATCGGATTGGTGCGTTAATGGTCATGGAAACCCGGGGAACCTTAGACAGCAAAATTTTTGTCAATACTGGGGTGACCATTAACAGTGAATTGTCAAAGGAATTACTGCAAACCATTTTTCAACCTAAAACCCTGCTCCATGATGGCGCTATTTTTATCCGGGGATCTCGCCTAATGGCTGCCGGTGTGATTTTACCGCTGTCAGAGCGGAGTGCGTCGCGACAGTTGGGAACCCGTCACCGGGCCGCCATGGGCATTACCGAGCGTAGCGAAAACTGTCTTTGCATCGTCGTCTCCGAAGAAACAGGCTCAATAACCTTAGCCCAACGGGGAAATCTTAACCGCCCCCTAACTAGCAGTAAACTAAAAGAATTGCTTGAAATTGAATTCACCCCCTTGGTTGAACGAGAGTCTGTTGCGCCCCAATTGAGTCGACTGAGCCGAAACCTTGGCTCCCAAAGTAGGTGGATGCTCAAGCGTTTATTTGGCAAATCCTCCTCGACCGCCCAAAACGATAAACAATGAGCATTAATCCGGTTCTCCTCGAAAAACTTCCCTCAGACCTTGATCAACACCGCTTGCCCCACCATGTGGCAGTGATCATGGATGGGAACGGTCGGTGGGCGAAACAACGAGCCATGCCCCGTATTATGGGTCACCAGCGGGGGGTGGATGCCCTGAAAGCCTTGTTACGCTGTTGCAATGACTGGGGGATTCCCGCGTTAACAGCCTATGCTTTTTCCACAGAAAATTGGGGACGTCCCCTCGATGAAGTGGAATTTTTGATGACGTTATTTGAACGGGTGTTGCGGCGGGAACTCAAGGAAATGATGGCAGAAAATGTTCGCATCCGTTTTGTGGGCAATCTGGCGTCTTTACCCACTTCCCTGCAAGCAGAAATCACACGCTCAATGGAGAGTACCAAAAACAATACAGGTATTCAATTTACCGTGGCAACCAATTATGGCGGTCGTCAAGAAATTGTCCATGTCTGTCAGGCGATCGCCGAGGAAGTCAAAGCGGGAAAACTAGATCCGGCTGCCATTGACGAGGGGGTAATCGAGCGTCATCTATACACCGAAGGCTTATCCCATCCTGACCTCTTAATCCGTACCAGCGGCGAGTTGAGAATTAGTAATTTTTTGCTCTGGCAAATGGCCTATGCGGAAATTTATGTGACTTCCACCCTCTGGCCTGACTTTAACCGTGAAGCTTTCCACCTCGCCTTGCGGGATTATCAGCAGCGCCATCGCCGCTTTGGTAAGGTTTAGAGTCTAGTGGTCTTTTTCGGTGGTTGGGGCGAGGAACTTTTGTAGCAGCAACTGAACGCCTAGCAAGATGAGCCCGATCGCCACAAAGGCAAAAATAAACGTTCCCAGGGAAGCGAGTCCCAACACTAAGGTTCTGACGGCTGACGCAATCCGCTGCACGATCGCCTTGTCGGACAGAACAGGTTTAGCCGCAAAGGTGAGAGCAATGGATGAGGTGAGCCAATAGAGCCCTGCTGCTAGTGCTCCGGCAATCCCCGAGCCGACAAAACATCGTAGGGGAGTAGGCGGGATAGTTTTCGTTGTTGGGTCAGAGGGCTCAGTTAACTGTGGGGGGGAGCTCATGGGAGATGGGGTCAGGTAAGTTAGTGTGGATGATGTCTCCTTGCCCAAGTGGGGCCGGCGCCGCCTAACCAAAGAACGTCTTTTTCCCCAAGGACTAGCAAGTTTGACAGTCTGCCCCTGGGGCGTTCGACCGGCCGCAGCCAATTTTCATTACTCTACGATAGCAAAAGTTAGACTCGCTTTTTACGACTTTCTACAACCACTGCATCTGTCTTTTGGGTTGGTTCGCTATTTTGGCCACGAAATTGTTCAACAAAAATGATTAAGATATGTAAAGCGCCTTCTGTTTTATCCCGACTTCACCGTGAATACTGCCTACTTGCTTGTTGCCCACGGCAGCCACGATCCCCGACCCCAAATTGGTCTCCAACGCCTTACCGATTTGGTGGGTCGCAATTTAGTGGCTTTACCCCCCTCAACCTCGTTAGCGATGGAACGGAGTGAACGGCGCAATCTCGCTTCTAATAACGATTTATCAGGCCGGAGCTTGGCGGTGTTGACCAAGCCGACCCTGTCAGTCCTGGGTGTTAATTTAGAGTGTCAATCTTTGCCGCTCCATCAACAAATTGTGGAGCGAGTTTACCCCTTAATAGACCAAGGCGTGACTACGGTTAACATTTTGCCCTTGTTCCTATCCCCAGGGGTGCATGTTTGCGAAGACTTGCCGGCTGAAATTCGTCAGGCCCAATTAAGCCTCGCGACCAGTTGTCGCCTAAAAACGTTGCCCTATTTGGGAAGTTCCCCTTTATTGATCCCTTGGTTGGAACAGTGTTTTTGGCAATATCAAACCCGGCCCCAGGCCCAACGGATCTTATTGGCCCATGGTAGTCGCCGGCCAGGGGGCAATAGGGTGATCGCCCAAGTTGCCCAGCGCTTAAACGCCCAAGTCACGTTTTGGAAAACCGAACCCAGTTTAGATCAGGTGCTATCCCAGTTCCCCTCGCCTGCTCAGGTGGTTATTCTGCCCTACTTTTTGTTTGCCGGCGGAACAACCGACGCCATTCAGACGAAAACTCAGCAATTGCAACAGCAACATCCTGGCTTAAACCTTAAGCTGGGAGAACCGCTTGGCCCCAATCCAATGCTCGCCCGTTTAATTGCCACAGTGTTTAGACAGGGTTAGATGGTGGCGAAGTAACGGGTTGATGTCTCCTATTTCTGCGATTCAAGGTGGCAGGTAAAATAAGGTATCCTTCGCGTTGCCACTGCCCCATGCAAGAATATCCCCTCGGTTCCGTCACCCAAGGTTCCCTTAGTCAAGGGCTTGAAGTCAGACTCCATGCGGATGTGTCCGTGGAGGATATGCGGGTGGGGAAATTTTTGGTTATCCAGGGGCGGCGATCGCGTTTTTTTTGTTTGTTAACCGATGTCTCCTTGGGGACAGCTAACCCCCGCATTCTCGCTAACCCCCCCAGTTTAGAAGACGACTTGATACGAGATGTCTTGGCGGGCAGTGGCACTTTTGGGACACTGGAGCTAGCGCCAATGTTGATGCTCACCCAAGTTGATGAAGAGACAGCACCTTGGCAAGACGGAGCAGTGCCAAAAGGGTCTAACCGTAACGGGTCCAGCGCCTATGGCCCTAACAGCAGTGCTGAACTAGAATTATTACCTGTCAAGACTATTCCGGCTCATTTTAGCCAAGTTTATGAGGCAAGCGAACGGGATTTCCGGATGGTATTTGGCTGGGAAGAAGATCCTCGGCGCCGCAATTTTGCCATTGGCAAACCCCTGGATATGGACGTGCCTATTTGTTTAAACCTAGACCGCTTTGTGGAAAGAAGTAATGGCGTCTTTGGTAAGTCGGGAACCGGCAAATCTTTTTTAACGCGGTTATTAATTTCCGGCATTATCCGCAAGCAAGCAGCGGTTAACTTAATGTTTGATATGCACTCTGAATACGGCTGGGAAGCGATGCGGGAAGGCACAACCGTTGCAACGGTAAAAGGTCTACGACAATTATTTCCAGGGGAAGTAGAAATTTTCACCCTAGATGCGGAATCAACCAAACGGCGAGGGGTTC
>JBEAQB010000068.1:0-5485 GCA_041164125.1 Cyanobacteriota bacterium | reverse complement strand
CGAAAGAACGCAACAGGAATAATTGCCTTGTCTATGACATCGAATTGACCATGATATGATGAAAGATTGGTTCGTCCAGTTAAAGCCCGATTTGTCTTTAGCGCTTCCAGCACTCAACCGTCTCGTTCTTAATCTTTCTAACTGAACTTTTATCATGGCTGACGATATTCGTATTTTAATGTGTCCCCCTGATCACTACGATGTGGATTATGTCATTAATCCTTGGATGGAGGGCAACATTCATAAATCTTCCCAGGAGCGAGCTGTCGAACAGTGGCAAAAATTGTATCAAGTTATCAAAAACTGTGCTGTTGTGGATTTAGTGGATCCTGCCAAGGGGTGGCCAGATATGGTTTTTACCGCGAATGCCGGCTTAGTGCTGGGGGATAATGTGGTGCTGAGTCGGTTCTACCACAAAGAACGGCAAGGGGAAGAACCCCATTTTAAAGCTTGGTTTGCAGCTAACGGGTTTACGGTTTATGAACTCCCCCAAGACCTTCCTTTTGAAGGGGCCGGCGATGCGCTGTTTGATCGGGAAGGTCGTTGGCTTTGGGCCGGATACGGTTTTCGGTCAGAGCTCGACTCCCACCCCTATATTGCCAAATGGCTAGACACAGAAGTGGTTTCTCTGCGGTTAATTGATGAGCGGTTTTACCACCTTGATACCTGTTTTTGTCCCTTAAGCGGCGGTTATTTATTATATTATCCCCCCGCCTTTGACGCCTATTCTAATCGAGTCATCGAAATGCGAATCCCTCCGGAAAAACGCATTATTGTCGAAGAACGAGACGCCGTTAATTTTGCCTGTAACGCGGTTAATGTCAATCAGATTATTATCATGAATCTGGTGAGTCAGTCTTTAAAAGATCGCTTAACCGTCGCTGGCTTTACTGTCCAAGAAACCCCCTTGACGGAGTTTTTAAAAGCGGGTGGGGCAGCGAAATGTCTTACATTGCGGGTCACAGAACCCATTCTCGCAGATGTTCACGCCACTGTTTCCATTGAAAGTCGCTTAATTCACCTAGAAGGACATTTACTGGATGCAGGAATTCTCAACCGTGCCCTGGATCTGGTGGTGGAAAATAGCGGCAGTTTCCGAGTTTTAGATTTTAATTTGGGCGTAGAGCGCAACAGTATTTCCACCGCTGCAGTGCGGGTTTCGGCCCCCTCCCATGAGTTGATGGAAGAGATCATGACGGAGTTGATCGATTTGGGAGCGGTGCCCCCCCCCCAAGAGCTCTGTGACATCAAGACAGAGGTGGTTGAGCAGACTGGGGTAGCCCCCGATGACTTCTATGTCAGTACTATCTATCCCACTGAAGTTCGAGTTGATAACCAATGGGTCACGGTGGCGAACCAACGTATGGATGCCGCCATTGTCGTCCGTCAAAATCCGCCTTCAGCTCGCTGTACCCTGTTGCGGGACTTGCAAGTTGGGGATCAGGTAATGGTTGGTGTGGAGGGCATCCGCACAGTCAAAAAAGTAGACTCCCATGAAAGTGGCAGTCGTAAGGAAAATAAGGAATTCGCGTTCATGGCCGCTGGCGTCTCCAGTGAGCGTCGCGTGGAATTATTAGTCGAACAAATTGCCTGGGAAATGCGCCAAATTCGGGATCAGGGCGGCAAAATTATTGTCACTGCCGGCCCCGTTGTGATCCATACCGGGGGGGCACAACATCTTTCCCATCTCATTCGTGAAGGGTATGTCCATGGCTTGCTAGGGGGCAATGCGATCGCCGTCCACGACATTGAGCAAGCGATTATGGGCACCTCCTTGGGGGTTGATATGCAACGGGGCATCCCCGTGCGGGGCGGCCATCGTCATCATTTGAAAATTATTAACACCATCCGTCGCTATGGTGGGATAAAGTCCGCCGTGGAAGCGGGCTTCTTGTCTAAAGGGGTGATGTATGAGTGTGTTAACAACCAAATTCCCTATTGTTTAGCGGGGTCGATTCGGGATGATGGCCCCTTACCCGATACGGAAATGGATTTGGTCAACGCCCAAAGTCGTTATGCAGAACTGATTCAAGGGGCGGACATGATCTTGATGTTATCCAGTATGCTGCATTCTATTGGTGTGGGTAATATGACACCGGCCGGGGTCAAGATGGTCTGTGTTGATATCAACCCAGCGGTGGTCACCAAATTAAGCGATCGCGGCTCCGTCGAATCTGTCGGTGTGGTTACTGACGTGGGGTTATTTCTTAGCTTACTGGTGCGCCAATTAGAGCAATTAACCCGCCCTTACCAACTCGCCGAAGTTTGATCGGTCACCTACCTCTCCCCCCAGCCGTCAACTCATCAGTCAGACTCAGTGCAGATAGCCGGTTGCATGGTTTTTGTCTTGAGCAGGATCTCTTAATTGGTATGTCTTTTGTTAGTCAGAGCCAGTCCCAGCCTAGCAATTTGCATCGCGATCGCTTGCGTTTGTCGTGGTGGTTAGGGGTCATCCTCAGCGTTGGCTTTAGTGCCGTGGCAGTGTTTACTTACCATAATGCCATTACTTCGGCTCGGAAAGAAATTGTCGAGTCCACGCTTCCCCTCACCCTAGACGCTCTCTCGACAGACCTGCAGCAACAATTTGTACGCCCAATTTTATTCTCGTCTGTGATGGCGGCTAATACCTTTTTGATCGATTGGCAACGACAGGAAGAAGAAAATGCGCTTCAAATTCAAGAATATCTCCGTCGCGTTCAAGTACAGCATGGCGCCACCACTGCTTTTTTTGTTTCCGACAAAACAGGACTTTATTACCATCCTTCCGGGGTGATTAAAACGGTTTCGCCTCACTCTTCCCAAGATGCCTGGTACTATCACCTCCGGGCAAGTCCTGATCCCTACAAGGTTAATACTGATGTAGATACAGCAGATTTAAGTAGCCACACTGTCTTTGTTAATTATAAGTTTGTGGACAAAAACGGCAATTTCTTAGGTGCTACCGGCTTAGGCATGTCGACTAACCTTTTGTCCCAGCGAATTAAGGATGCCGAAGCAGATTATGGCATTCAAGTCATGTTCGTTGACCCGAAGGGTAAAATTATCTTCTCTAGTCAGCCTCAGGCGGCAATGTATCTCCGCTTGTCAGATGTGGCCGGTTTGAATCCGTATACTGAGCAAATTTTAACTCAAGCCCTCAGCAACGTTAGCTACCGTGAACAAGGACAAGAAATCTTTGTTCGTAGCAAGAAAATTCCGGAGTTGAACTGGATTCTGCTGGTTAGCACTCCTGTGACTCTCCCCAATGGTTATCTCCTGGATTCTTTACGGGAAATTATTTTCACTGCCCTACTCACCCTGGGTTTAGCCTTATATTTGGTTTTTGATGTCACGAACCGCTACCATCAAAAGCTCGAAAAACTCGCCTTTACGGATCCACTCAGTGGAGCCCTGAATCGTACCGCCTTCTCCCGCTTATTTCAAGAGTTAGTTAGCTTAACCAGTCGGCGCCAACAGTTCTTGGCGATCGCCCTCTTGGATATCGACTTTTTTAAAACGATCAATGATCGCTACGGCCATAATGTCGGCGATGAGGTGATTAAAGCGGTGGCCCAGACCATTCGTCACTGTATCCGCAAGGAAGACCAGTTGTTTCGCTGGGGAGGGGAAGAATTTCTCCTGCTGTTACCCAACGTGAATCTGGCCCATGCCCAGCACTTAATGGAACGCATTACTCCGGCGATCGCCATAAACCCAGTGGAAATCCAGGGGGAACGTATTTGTCCCACCCTCAGTATCGGCGTCACGATTTGGCAAACGGATGATAGCGTTGAAGCGGTTCTGGAGCGAGCAGATCAGGCCCTTTATGCGGCTAAAGCTGGCGGTCGCAACCAAACGGTTTGTCGGTAAGCCCGGTACAATTACTCAACTCCAAGCCCAGGAGTTAGAGATCAGGAAAGACTGCTTTGACGGCTGGATGAATGAGTTGCCCCGCCTGGACGTTCACCCCTTTGGCTAAAGAGATATTCTGGTTCCAGGCCGCGGCCCCTTGGTTAGCCAGTTGCAATACATAGGGCAATGTACTGTTATTTAATGCCTGGGTCGCTGTCCAAGGGGTGGCCCCAGGAAGATTGGGAATACCCACGTGGACGACGCCGGCCTCAACATAACTGGGTTGACTGTGGGAGGTCACATGTAGGGTTTCCACACAGCCCCCTTGGTCGATCGCCACGTCTAGGATTACCGCCCCCTTGGGCATTGTCTCTACTTGATCCCGGGATACTAGGATGGGGGCCCGTTTGCCGGGCACTAAAACTGCCCCGATCAATAAATCGGTGCCGGGTAAAAGGGCGTTGATATTGCTCCGGCTGCTGTAGCGTAGGTCGACTCGCGAACCAAAGCGTTCCTCAAGCTGGTTAAGGCGTTCTATATTAATATCGAGAATGCTCACCGTCGCCCCTAAACCCACCGCCATTTTGGCCGCCTCTGTGCCCACAATGCCGCCGCCAAGGATGGTAACCTGTCCTGCTGCTACCCCTGGCACACCGCCCAATAAGACCCCCCGTCCGCCCTGTTGTTTTTCCAGGTAATGGGCCCCCATCTGTACCGCCAAGCGTCCAGCAATGCGGCTCATGGGACTTAATAGAGGCAATTGCCCCTGATCCCCTTCGACGGTCTCGTAGGCGATTGCTGTCACCCCGGCGGTTAATAACGCCTCCGTTAAGCGGCGATCGGCGGCTAAATGTAAATAGGTAAAGAGCAATTTGGGCCGGGATAAAAACTCAAATTCTTGGCACAGCGGTTCTTTCACCTTAACTACCAGTTCCCGTTGCCAAGCCTGCTCGGCCGTTTTCACCAGGGTGGCCCCGGCCCGTTGATAATCTCCATCGACAAAACTAGAGCCAATACCGGCCCCTTGCTGAACGAATACCTGATGCCCTTGAGCAACCAACGCCTGGACACTGCTGGGGGTTAAACCCACCCGAAATTCCTGGTCTTTAATTTCCTTGGGAACGCCAATTTCCATGACGATGGTCCTTACCGCAATTGAATGGAATCTCCTGCTCAGTGTAGAGGGTTTTCCCCCTAGGGGCAAAGGCGATCGGCTACCCAACAAACGAGATGAAACTTGTAACCCCGACCCTAACCCAGGCGGGGGCCAAGTCGGGGTTAACACGGGAGGAAGTCAGGCGGTTGACTGTTTAGTCCTCATCATCCTCGAAGTAATCATCCTCAAAATCGTCCTCATCGGTATCGTAGCTTTCCGTCAGTTCCTCATCATCTGAACTGAACTTGCCAGTATAGGCCCGGGCCCGATTATCATCCAGTAAATCATCGTCACTCATTTTCTTGGTGGTTAAGGGTGATCCACTGGTTTTTTTCGTCACCTCGGGAATTTCCGACGGATCAATCAGGCTGTAATGATTGATGGTTTGAGCATCTTCATGGCTGTCCACCAAGCCCATAATGTCCTCTTGGCTACTGAAACCAGTACCAGCAGGAATTAAACGACCGATAATCACATTTTCTTTTAAGCCCCGCAGCC
>JBEAQB010000067.1:0-3304 GCA_041164125.1 Cyanobacteriota bacterium | reverse complement strand
ATATTGGCTTTGAAGTGATGCACGAACGTAATGTTCATAATTTCCCCTTGGATTTAGCGTCGGGTCAAGCGGAAGTGGTTGCTTTCACGGCTCCTGTCATTAAGGGTTAATTCCTCTCCTTGATTTTGAATCTCCTATGGTTAATCGGGCACTCTCCTCTAAACATTAGGGTGCCTTTTGTCCTTCCTGACTAACCGCTAAGGAGATTGCTACCCTGAAGATCCACTATCGTTGGATCTCGCTATCATTCTGATGGTTCCGTCGCCCGGGGGCCAGCCCCCTTACCCCTGAAAATTGTACGGGTGGCAGTGATGGATGACCGCATTTTAATTTCCCCTTGGACAGACAGTGATCCCCGCACTGGGGAAAAGCCCTGGTGGGTCTAGGACTCGATAGCCCTTAACCTCCCCCCGACCCTCCCCTGCTGTTCGTCCCCCCTTGGGTTTGTTATTCTGGAGTTACGTACCGCCTTTAACCGGGTGCGGAGTTGTGGCAGCGATGGACTACGATAAATTTTGTTGATTATCCAATGGAAAATTTGACTAAAAATCACAAGGTTGCGGTGGGTTTGTCGGGGGGCGTTGATAGTTCGGTCGCCGCCGCTGTTCTCCATCGTCAAGGCTATGATGTTGTTGGTGTCACCCTTTGGTTAATGAAGGGGAAAGGGCAATGTTGCTCGGAAGGGTTGGTGGATGCCGCGTTCATCTGTGAACAACTGGGGGTTCCCCACGAAATTGTGGATACCAGGGATTTGTTCCAAAGTCATATTGTCGATTATTTAGTGCAAGGGTATAGTGAAGGCGTGACGCCGTTGCCCTGTTCCCAGTGCAATAAGGCGGTGAAGTTTGGTCCCATGTTGAATTACGCGCGTGAATCTTTGGGGATTAACCAGATTGCGACGGGTCATTATGCGCGGATTCGGTTTGATGAAACCAGTCAACGTTATCAACTCCTACGGGCGGTCGATCGCCAAAAGGATCAATCCTACTTTCTTTACGATTTATCCCAGGAAATTTTAGGGGCGACCCTTTTCCCCTTGGGGGAACAAACCAAAACGGTGACACGGGCCCTCGCCACGGAATTTGACTTGAAAACCGCTGCGAAGCCCGATAGCCAGGATTTGTGTTTAATTGAGGCCCATGGCTCCATGCGGGATTTCTTAGATAAATATATTGCGCCCAAAACCGGAGAGATTGTGGATTTATCGGGCAAAGTATTGGGGACGCACGCGGGCATTCACCACTACACCATCGGTCAACGGAAAGGATTAGGAATTGCTGCGCCGGAACCGCTGTATGTGGTCAAGCTCGATCCGGTGATGAATCAGGTAATTGTCGGCGATCGCCGGAGTGCCGGGAGTAATGAGGCCGATGTCCAACACCTGAATTGGGTTTCCATTCCTGAACCCACAACCCCTTTTCGCTGTGAAGTGCAAGTCCGCTACCGCTCCGGAGCCGTGCCAGTCAATGCCATTCCCTATGACGGTCATCGCTTAAAACTGGTGTTTGACGACTCCCAGTTTGGGATTACCCCCGGCCAGGCCGCTGTGCTTTATGACAACGAACGGGTCTTGGGGGGAGGCATCATTATGTCACCAAACCCGTAGTTGACATCCTCCCCGTCGTGAACGACGAGGATTCCTACGAAGCAAACAGGTTTAACTGAGTTGCTTTTCGGTGGGTTAACACTTCATTGGAATGTGCTTTCTTTGCAGAAAGTCTTACCTTCCCTCCATGTTCGTTTTGAGTCTCCGCAAGCCCTGCGGCGACCAATATATTTTCTGCGGCATTAGTATCTCTGTCGTGGTTTGCTCCACAAAAGAGACAAGTCCACTCTCTTACAGAAAGTTCTTTCTTGCCGCCAATTTCACCACAACAGGAACAGCGTTGGGACGTTGGTTCCCATCGCTCAATGACAACAAAGTCGCGTTGATATTTGGAGCACTTGGCTTCTAGCAGTGTTCTGAATTGTCGCCAACCCAAATCACTAATAGCTCTGGACAACTTGCGGTTTTTAACCATGCCTGACACATTCAGGTCTTCCAAGACAACAGATTGGTTCTCTCTTGCTACCTTGGTTGACAATTTGTGCAGAAAATCAGAGCGAATGTCTGCTATCTTGGCGTGAATTTTAGCGACCTGTAACCTTGCCTGCTCACGGCGCTTAGAACCCTTTTGCTTACGGCTTAAGGACTTTTGAGCCTTCTTGAGCTTGCACAGATGTTTCTTTAGTGGCTTGGGAGCATTCACTTTTTGACCGTCGCTAAGGGTGGCAAAGGTCGTGATGCCCAAATCGATACCAACACCATCATTGATGGCAGGGATATTGACTGATTGGGTTTCCACTACAAAGCTCAAAAAGTACCGTCCTGCACAGTCTTTAATGACTGTAACAGATGATGGAACACTAGGAAGAGCCCGTGACCATTGAACTTTTACGTCACCGATTTTAGCTAGGTAAACTTCATGCTCACGGAGGACAAAGCCACCCCGTCTAAACCTTGCGGTTTGCTTACCACTTCGTTTTTTGAACTTAGGTGGTCTTATCTTAATTCCTTTTCGCTTTCCCTTGAGTGAAGCAAAGAAATTACCATAAGCAACGCCTAAGTCTGCGATGGACTGTTGCAAAGGGATGTTACTCACCTCTGCCAACCATTCACGCTCCTTTAAGTGTTTTGCCTGGGTGATGAACTGTTTTTGGAGTTCACTATTTTTAGGGAGTTTTTCGGAATTACGACAGAACGCTAAAGCATCATTCCACACCACACGGCAACACCCAAACAGCTTTGCGAGCTTGGACTGCTGTTCGGTGGTCGGGTAGAAACGGTAACGATAACCTGCTTTCATAGAGATATGATAACTTGGTCTGCACAAAAATGACGACTCAATATCGACGGGGTAGGCATTCCGTAACAAGCCTACAAGCTTATTTGATTTTTGTACCTAAATATCGACGCAACTTGTTCAATGCGGACTCTCTGGCAATACTAAATAAGTCCATGAAAACAGTCGCAAAATCTATGGGGTTTGAAATTATTGAGTTTAACGGGGAACCAGACCATGTTCATTTATTGATCGAGTACCCCCCTAAATTGTACATATCAACTTTGGTTAACCACTTAAAAGGGGTATCAAGTCGTATGTATAGGCAACATGGTTTTAAGTCCCCCCATAGTGAACACCTGTGGAGTCCTCGTTATTTTGCTGTCTCCGTTGGTGGGGCACCATTGGCTGTCTTAAAGGAATATATTAAGAATCAAAAGTCGCCCTGAAGGGCGAGGCTTGTATCCCATTTTTCTTGGTCA
>JBEAQB010000066.1:0-4611 GCA_041164125.1 Cyanobacteriota bacterium | reverse complement strand
ACGTATCCCTATTGGGGCTGGGAGACTGGGGATCCGGGTAATGCACAGTTTCAGGGTGGGGGTGTGAGCTAGTGGGGGGATCTGCCACCCCTTGCCCACTTTCCGTCGGTAGGGGGGCTTGATCTGTAACGGGACATTCAGTGCTACTGAATCCTAAACGACACCGCAATTCTTCCCGAGCCAAAGTGACAAAGATGCCTGTGCTCGAAATCATTAAGGCCATTAGGGTCAACATATTTCTCATAACGACACCCATTGTTCACGGTTACGAATTTAGCCAGACCCCATCTTAGCCGATGACTTGCTGGATTTTGGCGTCAACGGTCCAGATCTGGGAACTGTCAACTTGAACAACCTAGGCAGGGGATTTTAGCGGCCGGAATAGGTGGTGATGATCAGGATGGTAAAGCTGCGATCGCCGTTTGAGGTCAGGCTTAAGGGCAGGACTGATTAAGTAAAGGGTCGTACGAATTAAATTTTCCCGTAAACTCAATGCGGCCATTTCCGCTAAGGGAACCAACCAAATTTTTTCGTCGGGCCACCCTACCCGAAAACACACGGCGACGGGGGTGTCCGCCGGATACTGTTCAAGGAGTTGCGCTTGGGCCGCTTCCACATGACGGGCCGCCAAATATAACCCCAAACTGGCTTGGTGTGCTGCTAAACTCGCCAACGCTTCCCGCTCTGGCACCGCAGATGCTGCGCCACTAATCCGGGTCAAAATAATAGTTTGCACCACGCCTGGCACCGTGAGTTCACAAGTTAAATTAGCCGCCGCCGCTTGAAATGCACTAATCCCTGGTACACAAACAAAGGGAATTTCCGCTTCGCTTAAGGCACTCATCTGTTCGTGAATCGCGCTGTAGAGGGTTAGATCACCAGAATGAAGACGCACCACGATCTGCCCCTGCTGTACGGCGTTGATCATCACTGGTAGTATGGATTCAAGAGTTTTACTGCCGGTGGGCATACAGGTGGCATCAGGGCGTACTCCCTCTAACAGTTGCTTGGGAACCAGGGAATCGGCATAGAGTACCAGGTCTGCCACCGCTAACAGTTTTTGCCCTTTAACGGTCAAAAGATCGGGATCACCGGGACCAGCCCCAACAAAATAAACGGCTGGGGAAAATTGCGTTTTGGAATTCAACATAATCAACAACTATATCAAGGCTTGATCCCTTGAGTGGCGATCGCCCTCTGGGCCGGAAGGCGTCATTCATGCCCCCCGAGCTTAAAGCCCAATGTCACTCCTGATCACCGCCGCCAATGCTGATGCCAGTGTGGTAGATTTCTGCATTTTGAATATTCATCCCGCCAACGGAAGCACCGGTAACATCGACATCATAGAGTTTTGCGTAGGCAAAATCTGCCGATTTTAAATTGGCATGGTTGAGGGTGGCGTTGGTAACCAGGGCGCCCCGGAGGTTGGCATCTTGTAAGTTGGCGCCAGTTAAATCAGCCCCTTCTAAGTTAGCTTCATCTAACTGTGCGCCCTGGAGGTTAGCATTCCGTAAATCAGCCCCAATTAAATGGGCCCCACTCAAGTCTGCCCCCTGCAAATCGCAATTCATACAAGCATTAGTCACTAATAATTGTTGAATGTGGTTCGGATTTTGTGCGGCCGCCGGGGTGCCCAACATCAAGGGGCTAGTTAATAAAATTCCTAACGCTATGACAGTGGTTCTCATCGTTAATCTCCTCGCGCTTCATACAACTTTCTTGTGTTTAGTATATCAAAAAATGTGTATCAAAAGCCGAATGGGATGATTGTGTGAGTTTTAAACCAATGAGTAGATGGGGGTTGAAAATTGTAAGATCCCCCCGCCTATCGGCACCCCCCTTTTCAAGGGGGGCTGGGGGGGATCGAGCACAAAACCAATCTTCTATTTAATTACAACTAGGTACTTAATTGATGAAGGCGGTTTGCCTAGACTTGCTCAAAGGGAACCAACAGTGGCAATATTTGGCTATTCGATGGAGTTAATCTGGTTATGTCCCGGGCGAAGGCGCTGCAATCTTATTTATTAGTTCGTTTGCTATTAGCACCGTTGATGTTATGGACGATTGTAACAGTGGTGTTTTTACTGCTGCGGGCGACACCAGGCGATCCCGTGGATGCGATTTTGGGAAATCGGGCCCCAGCGGCGGCTAAGGCCGTGATGCGAGAACAGTTAGGGCTTAATAAGGCGTTAATTTGGCAATATTTTGATTATTTGGGGCAATTACTCCGCTGCGATTTGGGAAATTCTTTAACGGATAAAGGACAATCGATCGCCGGGTTGATTGGGCAACATTTTCCCGCAACGGCGGAATTAAGTCTGTACAGCCTCTTGGTGGCGGTGCTGATTGGAGGGAGTTTGGGGCTGTTAGCCGCAATGCGGTCCGGAACAGTGGTCGATGCTGGCGGTCGAATTTTTGGGATTGTCAGTTACTCGTTACCCATTTTTTGGGTGGGGATGGTGCTGCAATTAATTTTCGCAGTGCAGTTGCGCTGGTTTCCCCTAGGAGGACGCTTTCCCTTGAGTAGTGAGCCGCCACCAACTTGGACGGGATTTTATACAATTGATGGCTTATTACAGGGAAGATGGTTGGAATCGGGGTTAGCCTTTTATTACTTAACCTTGCCCTGTTTAACATTGGGGATTTTATTGAGCGGTATTTTTGAGCGTATGGTGCGGGTTAGTTTACAGCAAACCCTACGGTCTGATTATGTGGAAGCCGCCAGGGCCCGGGGCATCGGCGAAGGACGGATTCTGTTTGCCCATGCCTTGAAAAATGCCTTGATTCCCGTCATTACAGTATTAGGTTTAACCTTTGCCTCTCTATTAGGGGGAGCCGTTTTGACTGAAGTCACGTTTTCCTGGCCAGGATTGGGCAATGAATTGTACGACGCCATTGCCCGTCGCGATTACCCCACCGTCCAGGGGTTGATGATCTTTTTTGGGGCGATTGTGGTGGTGGTCAGTTTGCTGATTGATCTGATCAATGCTTACATTGACCCACGCATTCGTTACTAACAGTTGACTGGTTAACGGCAGCGCTGTCGGAGCCAGGTAAGTAATTTTTCAAAATGAGCGGGCATGGGGGCGATCGCCGTTAAGGGGGCTTGGGTCAGAGGATGGAGCAAAGAAAGCTCATGGGCATGGAGGGCTTGCCCCGGCAGGTTAAGGTTTAACGACTGATGGGACGTATACAGCGGATCTCCCACCAGGGGATGACCCATATGTTTACTGTGAACCCGAATTTGATGGGTGCGCCCCGTTGCTAACCGAAACTCTAACCAACTATAGTTTCCCAGCCGTTCCAACAGTCGCCAATGGGTAACAGCCTCTCGCCCCCCTTTTTGAGGGGGCACAATCCCCATTTTGAGACGATCACCCGGATGGCGACCAATCGGTAAGTTGATTATCCCCTGGGAGTCACGGGGGGCACCATAGACAATGCCCCAATAGAGACGACGGGCAGTTTTGGCTTTGAGCTGAGCTTGTAAGCTTTGCAAGGCGATTTCTGTTTTCGCTACCACCATTGCCCCAGTAGTGTCTTTGTCGAGACGGTGAACGATCCCCGGCCGCTGCACGCCGCCAATGCCTTGCAACTTAGGACAATGGGCCAACAAGGCATTCACTAGTGTGCCATCGGGATGCCCCGGTGCCGGGTGGACGACTAGGCCAGCAGACTTGTTAATAATAATCAACTGATCGTCTTCATACAAAATATCTAGCGGGATTGCCTGGGGCTGGGCCGCCAACGCTACCGGTTCAGGCATCGATATTTCCAGGCGATCGCCAATCTGTAACACCCGTTTCTTGTTCTGACAAATCTCGCCATTACAGTGAACTTGCCCCGCTGCAATCAGTTTTTGGCAATGGGATCGCGATAACTCGGGGAGTTGAGTCGCTAACCACCGATCTAGACGATCACCCTGTTGTGTAACGGTTAGCTTTGGCATACGTGAACCACCCTAAAGGGCGGGAAGGTTAACGACGAATAAGCAGTCTTGCCGACCAGATTAAGGTTACTCCCCCTAGCAGGCGATCCATTGACGGCGACTAGCGTGAGCTAGAGTTTCCCTCTGTCTTAGGAGACTTGGACTCCTTTAATGCCTTTGTCTTGGCTGATTGGTTTTTCTCTTGAGACAAAACAGGCGCATGGGGGACTTGGGCTGGCGGCTTATCCATTACCGTGTCCACCGGTTGAGGATCTTCAGGAGGTGCAACCCTCTCAGTCAACAGTTTGGTTTGAGCCTCTTGTACTTTTATGGTAGCGACAGGGGTTTCCCTGGCTTGAGTATCAACCTTATCGGTCGCAGTTTGCGCTGGCGAACCCTGAAGAGGAATCGGTTTTATCTCAGCAGCGTCATTGGCGTTGTTAACCAATGTTATTTTTTTCCTGTTCGGCAGGGGAGGGGCGTCTTGTTTATCCTCTCTTGTCGGTTTTCGCTCCCCTTGATTACCGGGGCCGGGGGCGGTTTTTTTCACACGTTTGGGCGTTTGTGCTTGGGGATCGGCAATTTGGGACACAAAGCCAAAACAATGGCGCTGGGGAATCAAGCGTGCCATAATCTGATAGAACTTGGGACGCTCGTCTGAATCTTTACGAAATCGGTAGGGT
>JBEAQB010000065.1:0-7495 GCA_041164125.1 Cyanobacteriota bacterium | reverse complement strand
CCTTGGAATTTCAACAATGGCGATCGCATGAAAAAGCTCATCGAGGGACTGCAACAATTTCAGTCGGGTTATTTTAGTTCCCACCGCGATCTGTTCGAGCAATTATCCCATGGCCAACATCCCCGCATTCTCTTCATTACCTGTTCTGATTCCCGCATCGATCCCAATCTGATTACCCAGGCAGAGGTGGGGGAACTGTTTGTCATACGTAACGCCGGTAATATTATCCCCCCCTATGGAGCCGCTAACGGTGGGGAAGGCGCGGCGATCGAATATGCCATTGGCGCGTTGAATATTGAGCAAATTATTGTTTGCGGGCATTCCCACTGTGGCGCGATGAAAGGGTTATTAAAACTCCAATCCCTTGAGGAAAAACTACCCCTGGTTTACAACTGGTTAAAACATGCAGAGGCCACCCGCCGTCTAGTGATGGACAATTATGCCCATCTAGAAGGTGAGGATCTCATTGAGATGACTGTTGCCGAAAATGTCCTCACTCAGTTAGAAAATCTACAAACCTATCCCATTATTCACTCCCGTTTACATCGCGGTGATATGGCCCTCCATGGTTGGGTTTATCAGATTGAAACCGGGGAAGTGCTCTCCTACGATGGCATCCTCCATGATTTTGTTCCCCCTCAAAATCGTCTACCAGATCCAGAACCCGCCTACAACCTCCATCCTGACTCCAAATTGATGGCCTATACCCCCTTTAAAGTGGGGTCTGACCGGGGAAAAAAAGCCACAGACGTTGCGACCAGCCCATCTCAAAACAGTTCTCAACCGTCATCTCTACCCGGCTTTAGCCATCTACCGGCTGACCAGGCTAATCGCATCTATCGTGGTTCCCATTAGATCCACAGCGACAATCGCTCGTATTAGTTCACGTTAAATGGTGTCGTTCCCGAATGGCGAGGGCATGGGCGGGAAAGTCCTCGTAATCCGCTAAAGTCGTCACCGTTTCTTTGACATGGTCAAACCCTGCGGGAGTCAAGTAGGCCAAAGTAGACCGTTTGAGAAAATCAAACACCGATACCGCTGAGTAGGAGCGGGCAAAACCGCCAGTGGGTAAGACCGCATTCACCCCGATGGCGTAGGTGGCCGCTGAGGAGGGGGTATAGGCGCCCAGTAAAATTTCGCCAGCGTTGTCAATTTCCCCCAACAGGCGCAGGGGGTCTGCCACTAACACTTCCAAATGTTCCGGGGCGTAGTCGTTAATAAAATCGAGTGAGGCTTGTAGGCTGTCGGTTAACAAAATACCACCGTAGGCCCCTAACCCCTCCTCACAGAATTGTTTTCGCCAGGGGGGCAGTTGTGCTAAATAGTGGTTTAACTGTTGGAGAGCTTGCTGGGCAATGGTTTCGCTATGGGTGACCAATAACGCCGCTGAGTCCGATCCATGTTCCGCTTCGATCAATAAATCTAGGGCGGCTAAGCGGGGATCGGTGGTTTCATCGGCCAGAACAATGGACTCGCTCGGCCCGGCCGGTAGACCCACGTCCACAATGCCGGATAGTAATCGTTTGGCTGCCGCCCCATAAATGCTACAGGGGCCGATTAATTTATCGACCTTGGCAACGGTTTCTGTCCCATAGGCGATCGCCGCAAGGGCTTGAACTCCCCCTAACTTATAAACCTCAGTCACCCCGGCCAGGCGGGCTGCCACCAGGGACACCGGTTCAACCTTCCCCTGCTTGTCGGGAGGCGTACACACCACGATTTTTTTTACACCAGCGACTTGCGCGGGCACTGCCAGCATCAGCATCATAGAGGGGAAGGCCCCTTTGCCTCTTGGTACATATAGCCCGACGGAGGGAAGGGGGGTGATTTTTTCCCCAGCAAATACCCCTGGTTCAATTTCTGCCAGGTGCATGGGGGGAGGCATTTGCCCAGCATGAACCGTCTCAATGTTGCGAAAAGCGTGTTCTACGGCCCGACGTAGGTGGGGATCGACTAAGGTTTCTGCTTCCTCAAACTCCGCTTCACTGACCCGTAAATTCGCTGCTGTTGCTCCGGCAAAATCAAACTGACGGCTGTAATGTAAAATCCCCGCATCCCCCTCAGTTTTTACCCTCTCAATCACATCCCTGGCGATTGCCAGGGCTTGATCGATGTTTTGTTCCGAGCGACGTTTGAGTTGATTGAGTTCCGGCGCAGTGAGTTGCGAGAGTTTTAAAATACGGGTCACGGGTCTCTTTCCAAATGGGGGGCAAAGCGGCCGCCCGACTTACATACCGGGGAGATTCAGACCGCTGGTTAACTCTTCCATTTTAGATCGCATGGTTTCGGTGGACTCAGTATAGGCGGATTTCATCGCCTCTGTAATCGATTCCCCTAAACCGGTTGCCCCTTTTTCCATGGCAGTCGGCTCAATTTGAATACCGAGGGGTTCTTGATTGCCGCTCATAAAAACTGTGACGAGGCCATCGCTACTTTTCCCGGCAATTTCCATTCTTTCGAGTTCTTCTTGGAGCAGCTTAGCGCCTTCTTGAACCTGTTGCGCTTTTTGGAATGCCTCTTGTAATTCTTTAATTTTGCCGAGGCCAAATCCGAAACCTTTGCCTTTACCTTGTGCCATAAGAGTTAATTGAAAATGGATGAGTTGCAATGAAACCGTTGCTTGGGCGGATGTTGCCGAGAAAACAGTCCCCCCAAGCCAGGAAAATTATACCCTAATCTCCCCCGAGCCATGTTTAGACGATGCAAGCTAGGACGCTAATGCAACCTCTAACATTTCTTGTAATTCCCCATTTTGGTAAAGCTCAATCATAATATCGGAACCGCCGACAAACTCGCCGTTAACGTAAACCTGAGGAATCGTTGGCCAATTGGAATAATCCTTAATACTTTGGCGAATGTCTTGATCGGATAGGACATCGAAGGTTTCAAACGGAACCCCCAACATGTTTAGAATTTGTACCACATTATTAGAAAAACCACATTGGGGCATGAGTTTGTTGCCCTTCATAAACACCATAATTTTATTGTTGGTGATTAATTGATCGATTTTTGCTTTGGTTTCAGGGGTCATCAGACTTATCTCTCCCAGGGACAATTTCAGAGTAATGGTATGATTCTAATCAAGTTTAGCAACTTTATTGTTGTTTAAGTATCTATCGCACCGGCGATCGCCATTAGGGTGGGTATAAGGAGTTAGGAAACATCTCTCCAGCAGTCCCCAGGCAGGGCGTAAAATTGCGACGGCAGATCTAAACAGTTTGTCTGGCTATCTCCCAGGCATCAGGAGTAAAGGTTTTTAGCGCTAATGCATGGATAGCCTCCGAGGCGAGGGCATCCTTCAGGGCCCCATAAACCATTTGATGCTGCTTAACGCGGGATTGATTGGCAAAAGCGGCAGAAACCACCACCGCCTCAAGATGATCACCGCCACCAAGATCGTTGACCATCACTTCCGCATCGGGCAAAGCAGTTTGAATTTGTTGTTTGACTTGGTCAAGGCTGATCATGGCAATTTTAAGGAATTTACAACACAAGGTAACGGTAGTTCTTGACATCCTCCCTGCCAAAGCGGGGTAAGCGCCGTCTCCCCACAAAGGGAAGAAAAAAACAAGACTTTTCTACCATAGCAAAAGTCAGACTTGCTTTTTGTTACTGAGCGTTCGAGTAGGCTCAGGCCGAAGTCTTGTCTCCGACTAAACTACCATGACCTAATTGACAACAGGGGTACGAGGGGCCGCGCTCGATCCGGTGGGACTGACATCGGCAAAGGGAGATGCCACAAAGCCTATCTCATAGAGTTGTTGATAGGATTTACGCCCTAAATCCGTGGTGGGGTTTTGGGAACGAATAATTTGAATCAGCAACGGCACAGCCAGTTCTGCTTCATTGTTGGCGCGATGTACTAACGCTAGACGGTAGGTGGCTTCATCTCTTAATTGTCCTGTTTCAAGGGCAGCCAGCCGCTGCTCTTCAAATAGTGGCGTACTAATTCCCGATAAACTATTGGCGAGTTGTAAATGAAAATTGGATAATTGATTAAACACCTTGCGAGCCTGCTGGAGTTTTTCAAGGGCCGTAGTATATTGCTCTTCATTAATCGCGACTTCGGCTTCAGTCATCAAACGTTTTCCCCCTACCACACTTAAAAAACTACTATCATGGCTTAAGGGTCGTAACTCACTGGTGTCATCAGCATTATTTCCACCGATTTCGTCCTCGATGATAACTTCTTCCCTGTCGATGGTTACTTGCCCCTGGGCAAAGGAAGGCGGTGCAGTAACCATGCAGCTGAGGACGCTACAGGTTGCTAAAGTTGAGACGCAGGCAAAACGTTGAAACATAGGAAATTAGAGAATGTCGGATAAGGAAATTTGCGGGTAAAACTGCAACGTATATTATCATCGTCGGTTGATCAAACGGTTCATTGGTCACCGTCAGCACCAAACCGTCAGCATCACTAGGAAGACATTTCCAACAAGACTTTTAAGGTGCCTTTAGTTTGGGCCTGGTCAAAGGCCTTTAAGGCATCCGATAAAGGATAACGGGCTTGAATTAACGGCTCAACCTCAATCTGCTGGTTGGCTAACACCGCTAAGGCTTGGGCAAAGGGACCACAGCGAGACCCCATTAAGGTAATTTCATCGACAACTAGGGACGATATATCTAGGCTCAGGTGGTTGGCGTAGGTACTTTTTAACACTAAGATGCCCCGGGGTCGCAAGCCTCGTCGTGCCGTGTCAAAGCCTGACGGGTTGCCCGTACATTCCACCGCAATATCAAAATACCGTTGCGGTACCGCCTCACTCAACCCCGTTTTTATTCCCCGTCTGGCGAGAAGTGCCAACTTTTCAGGATGTCGCCCGATCGCCAACAGATCACAGCCCGTCAAGGCTAAGGTTTGGGCAACCAGTTGCCCCAGTTTGCCATCTCCCACTACTAAAACTTTCTGCTGCTCGGTAATCGTTAACTGCTGTTGAATTTCCAACGCGGCGGCGATCGGTTCCGTAAACGTAGCGGCATCAGTGGAAACGCGATCGGGGACACGGTGTAGATTGGCTACCGGCAGGGTTAAATATTCAGCAAAGGCCCCATCCCGATTAACAATCCCCAATACCGTCCGAAATTGACAGTGGGTGCCCAACCCATTTAAACAATCGTCGCATCGGCCGCAAACCGCATTAATTTCCCCAACTACCCGTTGACCTCGCCACGCTGAGGGGCCATCTTCGACGACCCCAACAAATTCGTGACCCAGTACACCACGGTAGGGATAATAACCGCGCAATAATTCTAGGTCTGTATTACAAATTCCCGCTTGCAACACTCGGACACGAGCTTCCCCGTCGATCACATTCGGGACAGGTAAGTCTTGACGGAGTCGTAATTGTTGGTTTTCGAGCCAGAGGGCTTGCATAATGTTGGGGGGTTAGGGACTCCGCCCTAAAAGACAGAAATTCTCAGCTAAGAACTTAATTGCTATCCCGAAAAATAGCGGGTCTAACAGTCTGAATCATAGCGCAGTCACCGAGTCAGCGAACGACTCCTTGAGGACGGTTAGAGAATATCAGGAGGCGTTAACGCTAAACTAGAAAAACGGAATCTAGGAGAAAAAGTCAATGGCCACCACTGCCGATGAAGTCTGGCAACTATTGGGGGAACGGGTTGTATCCCAGCAGGAAACTGATCGCCGTATGCAAGAAACCGATCAACAAATCAAAGCCACCGATCGCCAGATCCGCGAGTTGGGCAAACAAATTGGTGGGCTAGGCAAGAAATTCGGCAGTTTCACGGAGGGATTAGCTTTACCTTCAATGGAACGTATTCTGCAGGAACGTTTTGGGATGGAAATTATTAGTCCCCGGGTTAGGGTCAGCAAAGAGGGGCAACACCTGGAAATCGATGTCTTGGCATACGCGAATGGAGAGATTAACGCAGCCTATGTGGTGGAAGTAAAAAGCCATCCCCGGGAAGACGCCATCATCCAACTGAAAACATTACTACAAAAGTTTCGTCTCTTTTTCCCTGAGCATAGCAACAAAACACTGTATGGCATTTTAGCCGCAGTTGATTGGTCCGAGGACTTCAAGACCAGAGTGATAGCAGAAGGACTGTATGTGGCCCGCATCCATGATGAAGTATTTGAACTGGAGACCCCTTCAGATTTTCAGCCCCGTATTTGGTAATAGAAGTGGCATCAGTGCGTCAGCGTCGTGCCAGATTGATATCAATCAATGCGGTATTGATCGATATCCAGTTTTTTCGGCGCGATGGTAGCATGTTGTCTAAGAAATCGCCATTGCTTAGTCTATTAGTTCAAAATACGTTATGACTGTATCCCCCTTGACCCCCGAGAAAACGGTAAGATTTCCGGCCATGGGCTGCGGTACCTGGGCTTGGGGCAATCAACTACTCTGGGGTTACAATGCTTCCATGGACGAGGAATTGAGCCGAGTGTTTAATGATTGCGTCCGAGCGGGGATTACCTTTTTTGATACTGGCGACTCTTATGGTACGGGGCGACTCCAGGGGCAAAGTGAAAAGTTATTAGGTCAATTTACCCAGGTATATCAAGGGGAAAATCAGCACACCATTTGTTTAGCCACAAAACTAGCCCCCTATCCTTGGCGATTAACGCCTAACGCCATGGTTAAGGCAGGATTAGCTTCGGGCGATCGCCTGCAACGTCCCATCGATTTAGTGCAACTTCATTGGTCAACCGCCAATTATGCTCCCTGGCAAGAAAGGCCACTGTTGTCCGGACTGGTGACATTATGTCAACAGGGTCAGGCAAGGGCGTTGGGATTGTCCAACTTTGGTCCCAAACGGTTACAAAAGGCTTATCAGTTTTGCCAAGATCAAGGCGTGAAAATTGTCAGTTTACAGGTGCAATATTCATTGCTCTCGACCTACCCTGTCACGACCTTGGGCTTGAAAGATTTGTGCGATCACCTGGGGATTCAGCTAATTGCCTACAGCCCTCTCACCCTGGGGTTATTAACTGGTAAGTATTCTCCCCAAGGCCCGTTTCCTCGCGGGCTGCGGCGACTTTTATTTCGCCAATTATTGCCTGCCATTCAACCGTTATTGGACACGGTTAAGGCGATCGCCGACAGTCGCGATAAAACCATGGCTCAAGTAGCGCTAAATTGGTGTATTTGCCAGGGCACCATGCCCATTCCCGGCGCTAAAACCCGGCAACAGGTCGCTGACAATTTAGGGGCTTTGGGTTGGCGTTTGGATGCCGGAGAAATGGTTGAGCTAAACAAGCAGGCAGCGGGACTTTCCAAAACTATGGTGCAAAACATTTTTCAGAGTCGATAAATACGCAGTCTCCCATCACTCATCTATCGGCGGAGTGTGGGGCGGCTCGCTGGCAAGGGCTGAGCAAAAAAACCTTATCGGTTAGAATTATGCGGAACGTGTGAGGACAATTTGGCATGAAATCTGTTTCTAATGTCTGGAGTCTAAGGCCGTCAAGTTTAGCGATGCAGTTAAAGGTGTTGGCTAACGCTAGTTTTTGGAGCCTTTTTTTTTG
>JBEAQB010000064.1:0-15524 GCA_041164125.1 Cyanobacteriota bacterium | reverse complement strand
CTGGGCATTTTCAAAGGTCACCCGTGCTGCGTCGAGGGTTTTTTGAATACTCAACAACAGGGTGGGATTGTTGAGATCGGTAGAAATTTGGCGAAGATTGGCGGTGGTCACCATGGCATTATCCAGCACTGCCGACAGATTCTCTGCCACCTGTTGAGAATCAATTTTACTCAGTCCGTCGTTAAGGGTGACGACTGTTACGTCTAAATCCCGTGAAACGGCTTGCAGATCTTCACTGGTTTGATAGATGCTATTGAGGGTTCGGTTCACCTGTTGACGATTTTCGCCCACCAACTGGTTGAGATTGGCCATTAACAGCGAGGCCTCTTCTAGGGTGCGGGTGACATGGGCCTGGTTTAAGGACACGATTCGATTCAGATTATCCGTCAGGGTTGCCGCATTGTTCGCTGCCCCCGTGATTGCCTGGGTGGTTTGCTCGAGCCCTCTCACTTGGGTATTAGCGGTTTTAGCAAGGCTGGTAATTTCGTCACTCATCTTGGCAATACGATTGGCAGCGACGGAAGCCCCCCGCACCGTAGCATTAATATCAGCGACAAATTGGGGGTCACTATAGGCTTCGCTAAGACGGGTCATGCTGCTAATCAATTGATTGCCTGCATCCCCCTGCAACTGATCCCCGGCGCAGACAATTTGTTGGCGATCACGACAGTCGTTACTTAAGGGATCAATCGCCAGGGCTTCTGCCGAGAGGGCACGGGAGGGAATCATTTCGATCGCCGCTTCGCCCAATAAACCATAACGGCTGATTTCCACCTTGACATCATGGGGAATAAGCAATTGGGTTGAGCTGATTTCAATTTCCACATTGACGCCATTGCTACCCGGAATTAAATGGGTGACTTTTCCCACCGCAATCCCCCGATAGTTGACCGGGGCCCCAACCTGCAAACCACTAGCATCAGCAAACTCCACTCGCACTTGATAGCCTGGGTTGCCGAAGCCGCCCCCCCGTAGCCAAATAACGATACCACCGATGATTGCCAATCCCAGCAGGGCGAATAGGCCAACAGTTCCTTCTTTCAGGGTGCGGGGTCTAAGCATGATAAAAGCAGCGTCTCAAAAAAACTCGGACAGGGGACAATGCAGTGAGGGGGCTGTGGCAACCCAAAGGCTGGCGAGTTGTCGACGGTTGAAATCATCTGACGGGTCTGGAGATCACTCCAAAATTCGGATTGGCCCCTCGGTGCGTGCTGCAAAAAATTGACGAACTAACGGATTGTCGGTGTGGTCAATTTCACTCACTGGCCCCTGCCACTGAATTTTGCCATCATACAGCAATACCACTCTATCTGCAGTGCGGCGAATGGTGCTTTCTTGATGGCTGACCATGATGTAGGTTTGGCAACCCTGGGGGGATTGCTGGAGACGTCTGACGAGATCTTCAATCACCGTTGAGGCGATCGGATCGAGACCAGCAGTGGGTTCATCGTAAAGAATCACCTCCGGGTTATCCGCCGGGTTGTGGGGATTGGACATAATGGCACGGGCAAAACTCACCCGTTTCCTCATCCCCCCTGAAAGTTGGGCCGGATAGTAATTTTCAATGCCTGTCAAGCCGACCAAGGCTAACTTTTGGCTGACTTGTTCTCGAATAATGTCTTGGGGAAGCTGGGAATGTTCCAAGAGAGAAAAACCGACATTTTCTGCCACAGTGAGGGAGTCAAAGAGGGCTGATTGTTGAAAGACCAGGGCAATACGAATCCGCTCTTTTTCGTCTTCCACCAACCCAAGACGGGGTTGGGACTTGATGATCACTTCCCCACTGTCGGGGGGTAATAATCCAGCAATGATTCTGAGAATGGTCGATTTGCCAGTTCCCGACGGACCAATCACCACCAGCGCCTCCCCCGCAAACAAGTCCAAGTCCACATTGTCGAGGATTTGGCGATCGCCAAAGGTTTTACTAATACCACGGAGTTGAATCAGGGGGGCGGCCATGAACAATAGGACAAGTAGACTTTAACAAGACAAAAACTGACGAATAAGCGTTAATCAATGCGCTCTAATTGCCAGAGAATTTGATTGCCCTCCCGTCTCACCCTGGACACAACCCAATTCCGCCAAGACCAGTGATCCCCCCGACTGGTAACGGCGCTAGCATTAATATCCATCAAGTCTGCCAATTCTGAACTCGTGATCAAATAACCTTGTTTGGCGACTTCATCCGCTGCTCGCAAGGTTTCCACCAAATTACGAATTTGGGTAACGCGTTCTTCCCGAGACAAGAGGTATTCTTCGACGTTACTAACGGTGTTTTCCATAAAAACTTGCCATAAACAACTGAGGCGGATTGAGCAACCCGGAGTGAGTCAACGAGGACGATGCCCCAGCGTTGCGTCTCTACTCACATATCTTAACGACTTTTTAGAAAATCACTCATGTTAGTTATTTATCTGTATTAAGCAAGACAGAGGGGAACAGGGGGCGTTGACTTTCCAGATACTCATACCAGGCTGATACCCCCTGACCAGTACGGGCTGATACTTCAAAAATATGGGCTTGGGGGGCAACCTGCTGCAAATTATGTCGAGCTAACTCCCGATCAAAGTCGACGGCTGCCGCAATATCCATTTTGGTGATCAAAATGGCATGCGCTGATTTAAAGGTGGCCGGATATTTAAGCGGTTTATCTTCGCCTTCAGTGACGGAAAATAGCACCACCCGCAAACTCTCGCCCAGATCGTAGGCGGCCGGGCAGACTAAATTACCCACGTTTTCGATAATCAAATCCGTGAAAGCTTCCAAGTTGATCTGTCCACAGGCTTTAGCGACCATCGCGGCTTCCAAATGACAGATGTTACCTGTGGTGACTTGAATGGCGATCGCCCCAGCGGAACGTAGTCGTTGAGCGTCATTATCAGTGGCTAAATCCCCCACAATGACCGCTGTGGGATGGGTGGTTCGGCGATCGCCGATCATTCTTTGAATTAGGCTGGTTTTACCTGCTCCCGGGGAGGACAGCCAATTCATTGCCATGACGCCCTTGGACTGGAACAGTGCTCGGTTGTGATGGGCCAGATGATTATTTTTGCTGAGAATGCCCTGACCAATCGTGATTGACTGGCGATCGGGGGTAATGGTTAACGTTTGATGACCGTGATGATGGGGAAAGGGGGAGGCGACAATTCCTTCTGGTTGGGGGGAATGGGCGGCCGTTCCCGCCGCACTGCAGCCGCAATCTTGGCACATATCATTAAGGATATTTCGAGCAATGGGGATCTTGTCGAGAAACAATTCCCGTCTTCTTCATCCTAAGAGAGGATTAGAAATTTGGCACCGACTGTTGTTGAAATCCCTGAAATCCCTGCTGTGCTAGACGAGCAACACCGTAGGCTGCGTCTGACTGGGGAGATTGGGCAATAGAAACCCCCATCAAACGTTCCCGGATCTTTTGCCAGGTTTGGTTTTTCGCACCACCGCCAGCGGTCAAAATGTGTTTAACTGGCGTTGCTCCCAATTGTTGCAGTTTTTGGTAACCTAAGGCTTCAATGCGTCCCAGTCCTTCCAGAAGGCCATTCAAGAAAGCAAGATCATCTTGAGGACGGGGGGTTAAGCAGGGCGGAAAATCGGGGTCGTTGATCGGAAAACGCTCTCCCGGCTTGGGCAAGGGATAGAAGTTCAAAGGACTAGCAACACTCGGATCAATGGCTAAACTCAACCGGGCTAACTCCCCTGGGGAAAAAAACTGTTGCAGCACGGCTCCCCCTGCATTGGAGGCACCACCCGTTAGCCATAAGTCCCCCCAACGATGACTATAGACGCCACTGCTCAAGTCAGCAACAGGATGTTTGCTTAATAATTTTAATACCAGCGTCGATCCCAAAGACGTTACTGCATCACCCGGTTGGGACGCCCCACTGGCTAAAAAGGCAGCAATACTGTCCGTTGTGCCGCTACAAACCCAACAATTGCTGGGTAATCCGCATTGTTGGGCCACTGCCGATAACAACGGGGCGATTACGGTGCCGGGGGCAACGATCTGGGGGAGTAAGTTAAACCAGGATTGATGCTTCAGCCAATCGGGATAGGTTAAACGTTGTACGTCATATCCCAACTTTAAAGCATTGTGATAGTCGCTAATGCCCAAACGACCGTGGAGTAAATAAGCCAACCAATCTGCCTGATGGCAAAAGTACCGAGCTTGGCAAAATTCCAGTTGTTGGGACCACCACAGTAGTTTGGCTAGGCTGGAGGTGGAGCTGTTGACTAAGTGATCGGGAGGGGCAAATTGTGCCAATAAATTTTTAACGGCTTGGCCACGACTATCGTTGTACAGGATTGGCTTGCTAAGGGGTTTTCCCCGACTATCTAATAACAACACTGTCGCAGATGTGCCATCAATGGCGATCGCCTGCAATTGTGCCTTATACTCCCCGGGGATCTCCTTTAACAGGGTGAATAAAGCTAGCCGCCAGGTTTTGACCCAGTCAGCATCACTAACGGTGTCGTAGGGGACTGCCGCTTGCCAGAGCAAATGGCAATCGTCGTCAATGACGGCGACCCGTGCCCCAGACGTACCGAAGTCTAGCCCCACAAAACATTTTTTCGCCTTACTTTTCACCATAGGCCTCGCCCAACTGAAAGGCGATCGCCTTGGCCTGCATTAGCTTGAAAATATTGTAAAAGCCGTTGGCGCGGGAGGGGGTCAGACTGACTTGTAATCCCGTCGCTTCAATAAAGTTGGGGGAAAGATTAACGATTTCCGTGGGGGTTAGGCCATTGAGTCCTTGAATGAGTAACGCCACCAACCCCTTAACCAACTGAGCATCCGAATCTCCGTAGTACTTAAGCTTGGTATCAATTAAATCTGCCGTGATAAATACTTGGGAGACACAACCCTGAACTTTATTTTCTGGGGTTTTGGCATGATGTGGCATGGGCTCTAACTTTTTGGCATACCAGAGCAACTGTTCATAGCGTTTTTTGGGATCGGTATGACGTTGAAACCGTTCGACAATTTTGGCTAAGTTAACCGGCAAAACAGGGGCGTTAGACATAAATCCAATCACGTCAATCATAAAAATGGCACTTTCTATCCCGATGGTAAAACGATCTCCTGGCGATCGGTAGTGTAGACTTCCCCCCCAGCCTGACCCTCTGAAATTGCTTTAAGGCGCAATGGGAGGGGACAGGAGCGCTTGCTCAATAATCTCAGCGGTGACATCATCGGCGATTTTGGCTTGTCCGATCGCCAGCGGTAGAATGAAGCGCACAATACCGGCTTGGACTTTTTTATCGTGTTGCAGACTGGCGATGATATCCCCCAACTCCAATGCCGGTGGGATGTTTGTGGGCAAGTGGGCTTTGGTTAATAACGCCGTTTGGCGATCGCCTAAGTCGGGGGAACATAAACCCATCGTGACGGCAATTTTAGCTGCAGCCACCATCCCAATCGCCACCGCCTCACCGTGGTTGATCAGGTTATAACCTGTTAAGCTTTCCACCGCGTGACCAATGGTGTGCCCATAATTTAAAATCGCTCTTAACCCAGCCTCTTTTTCATCCTGGCCAACCACATCCACCTTAGCCTGACAGGATCGCTGGATAATGTCCGTTAATAGAGACTCTGGAAGCGCTGTCATCTGCGATAAATCTGCTGCCGCTTCCAGTTTGGCAAATAACTGACTATCCCAAATCACGCCGTATTTAATCACCTCCGCCATACCAGCACGAAATTCCCGCTCTGGTAGAGTTTTCAGCACTGTGGGGTCAATAAAGACTAAACGTGGCTGATAAAACGCCCCAATAAGGTTTTTCCCCTGGGGATGGTTAACGCCGGTTTTTCCCCCAATTGCCGCATCCACCATTGCCAATAAAGAGGTGGGCACCTGCACAAAATTAATGCCCCTGAGCCAAGTAGCCGCAGCAAAGCCCGTCATATCACCAATGACACCGCCCCCCAACGCCAACAACGTCGAACGGCGTTCTAAGGTCGCTGCAAACGCCGCATCGTATAAGTCCTGAATCGCATCTAAGGTCTTGATGCGTTCCCCAGCCGGAATGAGGTGTTGAAAGACCTGGTAACCGTTTTGTCGCAGACTGTTGATCACCGTTTCGCCATAGTAGTCATAGATTTCCGGGTTGGAGACCACCATAATTTTTTGCCCCAATTTCAACGGCGCTAAGGCCTCGGCAATCCCGGTTAAGCCATCGGGCGCAATATGAATGTGATACGGGGACTGGGGCAGGGGAACAGAAATCAAGGTTGGCATAACAGGATCAAGATGCGGCAGTGGATCGTACAATAGCAAAATATTGAAACGTATTTTGAAGCGAGGAATCAAACTATGGCCGCCGGCGTTGGTCTTTTCATCGGTTATTTCGCCATTTTTACGGGATTAACCCTAGGCTTATTGTATGGACTCCGTTTTGTTAAATTGATCTGAGTGCAGGTTAATTGGCTTTGAACAAGGGGTAGGGGACTGTCGGGTTGCCTACCCCTGATTTTTGGGGGGTGTCTAGCAAAAATGGTATTTTCGTGTTATCGACAAGCGCCTTGGTTTAAGGCGGAGATAATCAACAACCCAGCTCAGCCTCGACGGGAATCCCAACGGAAGAGGGCCACCATCAGTGCGACAACACCAATCTGCAAAGCCAGGTTGGGCAATAGGGTCTGAGGGGGATGCCCTGCAATCAGTTTCAGCGTGAAAATAAAGACGCCAATCATCCCCGACGCACCAAAGCCCAGGTACATAAACTTGCGCAAGCTACGATAGGGCGCCTCCGCTTCCGCTTGCAAGCGAGCATAATTTTGGGGAGAAACTTTAGGATTAGGAAATGGCATGGAAATACCCTACTCATCAAACGAGAAAAACCCCAGTGTCTAACGATTTTTCTCCGTAGCACTCTTAGCTATCCTAGTCTAACGCCTGAGGCGGTGCGTGTTTTTGGGGATGATCATTTTTCATGCCATTGATTTAGGGCGGTGTATTAGTCCTCCATTGTGTTTGGGTCGATTTGCTCAATTTTCCCCTATCCCCCATGCTAGGACTGTCGCCAGTCATCTCCAGAAAAGAACTTATGACCTTGCACAACCATCAATTTTCCCTTGACCATAACACCTTTTGCCAAACCCTTGCCCAAACCGAGAATTTGCTGATCATTCAGGACTTGGACGGCGTTTGTATGGAGTTGGTACAAGACCCCCTTACCCGTCAGCTTGAGCCGGATTATATTCGGGCCACCACAGCTTTTGCTGGGCATTTTTACGTCTTGACCAACGGAGAGCATGTGGGCAAGCGGGGGGTTCAGGGCATTGTGGAACGGGCTTTTGACAACGTAGACCGGGTAAAACGGGAGGGATTATATTTACCGGGACTAGCAGGCGGTGGGGTGCAATGGCAAGACCGCCGGGGTAACGTGACCCATCCAGGGGTCAGTGAGGCAGAGTTAAACTTTTTAGCAGCGGTTCCTCAACGAATTGAAAGCGGGTTGTGGGCCTTTTTTAAGCAGTATCCTGATCGTCTTGCCGCTACTGAACTAGAGCGGGGTATTCGATCATCGGTGCTGGATAATCAGGTTTCTCCGACAGCGAATTTGAATACCTTGGCCTACCAACTCCGGGATTACCCTGACGTTTATCGCCATTTGCAGAAGGCGATCGCCATTTTGCTGGACGAGTTAATTACGGAAGGGGAAAAACAAGGATTAACTGATCATTTTTTTGTCCACTATGCCCCTAATCTGGGTCGGGATAAAACGGGCAAGGAGTTTGTCCGCTGGGCCACAGAGACAGATGTGGGGACCACGGATTTTCAGTTGATGTTGCGGGGGGGGGTCAAGGAAGCAGGGGTGTTAGCCTTGTTAAATCGTTATTACCATCACCGCACGGGGGAATTTCCTTTGGGGGAACAGTTCAATGCCCGTCAAGCCCCTTCTGACCATGGGGAATTACTGCGATTAGCGACAACCCAATTTGAGCCAGCATTGATGCCCTTGATTGTTGGGGTAGGGGATACGGTTAACAGTTCCTTCGACCCAGAAAGTGGGGAGATTCGTCGGGGGGGAAGCGATCGCCAATTTTTACAATTAGTGCAAGATTTGGGGCGGCACGGGGATCACGGTAACTTAGTAGTGTATGTGGACAGTTCCCAAGGGGAAGTCAAAAACCGTAAACCGTTGAAACTGGAAACGTCAGGGGGGCGGCCCCAGGTGGTAGAAGGCCCTGGCGATCGCCGGGATACCGAAGAACCATTAACCATTAATGTGGCTTTTCCCGGGGGATATCGCCAATATATTGAGGTTTTTCAGCGGGCGGCGCACCAGCGTCAGGCGGCCGTGAACCAATCATTTTGAGACTATTTCTATGGCTAGCGTTAGCTTTGAGCAAGTAACCAAACAATTCGACAATTATGTTGCCGTTAATCACCTCAACCTGGAGATTGCTGACGGAGAATTTTTAGTTTTTGTGGGGCCGTCCGGTTGTGGTAAAACTACCTCGTTACGGTTACTCGCGGGATTGGAATCGATCACCAGCGGTCAAATTTGCATCGGCGATCGCCGGGTCAATGAATTATCCCCCAAGGATCGGGACATTGCCATGGTCTTTCAGTCCTATGCTCTGTACCCCCACATGAGTGTGTTTGAAAATATGGCCTTTAGCCTAGATTTGCAGGGCAAGTCCAAACAGGACATTCAACAACGGGTGTACAGCGCAGCGGCCCAATTGGGCATTGAAAAGTTACTCCACCGCAAGCCGAGGGAATTATCAGGGGGACAACGGCAACGGGTGGCGGTCGGTCGGGCGATCGTCCGTAAACCAGCTGTGTTTTTGATGGATGAACCGCTGTCTAACTTGGATGCCAAATTACGGGTACAGGCCCGCAAGGAGATTAGCAAACTCCACGACGACCTCGCCACCACCTTTATTTACGTCACCCACGACCAAGTGGAAGCCATGACCATGGGCGATCGCATTGCGGTGATGAAGGATGGCATTTTGCAACAGGTAGATAGTCCAGGTAATTTATACAATCGCCCTGCTAACAAATTTGTGGCGGGATTTATTGGGAGTCCGGCGATGAACTTCTTTGAGGTGGAACGGGTAACAAAAGACGGTGAAACGTTGCTGAGTTTGGCTGATGTGCCCTTACCCTTAGCATTTCCCCTGGAACACGGCGATCGTGCCCTGACCCTTGGCATTCGTCCCGAAAATATTTACCATCCCCAATACTTACCCCCTGATATTGAGCCCATCGCCTTACCCGCCACAGTAAAGTTAGTGGAAATGATGGGTAATGAATTAATTGTTTATTGTGAAACAGTGGCTGGAACAGAATTTGTTGCCCGCCTTGATCCAAGGGTAACCATTAACGCTAAAGACTCATTGAATTTTCTGTTTGATGCCCAGCGCCTTTATTACTTTGACCGGGAAATGGAAACGGTTTTAGTGTGAACAGCGCCTCCCGGCTAAAGCGAGGTAGGAAGTTCTGGGAATTACAGCCTGGGGAGTATATTGGGAAGTTGGAGATAATTGCTCAATGAATTCCCAACTGCAATCATAATCTTTAGCTTGCAAGCTGCCAAAAACCCAATACGTAGAAATTTCCTTCAAAAATTTATGCTAGATCTGAGCGGAAAACATGCCTTTGTCACTGGAATTGCCAATAATCGATCAATTGCCTGGGGAATTGCCCAGCAACTACATCAGGCCGGGGCAGAGATTGGTGTTAGCTATTTACCCGATGAAAAAGGACGCTTTGAGAAAAAAGTCCGCGAATTAACTGAGCCGCTGCAGCCGAGTTTAGTCCTCCCCGGCGATGTGCAAGATGATGCCCAGGTGGATGCCTTATTTGAGGCAGTCAAAGAAAAATGGGGCAAGCTCGATATTTTAATTCATTGCTTGGCCTTTGCCGATAAATCCGGGTTAACGGGGCACTACACCGATATTCCCCGTGAGGCGTTTAGTCAGGCGATGGAAATTAGCACCTATTCCTTGGGGCGTTTGGCACGGGGGGCAAAACCCCTGATGACGAAGGGAGGGAGTATTATCACCCTTACCTACTTCGGTGGCGTCAAAGTCATTCCTAACTACAACTTGATGGGGGTCGCGAAAGCGGGTTTAGAAATGACCGTGCGTTACTTGGCGTCTGAATTAGGGCCTGAGAATATTCGTGTTAATGGTATTTCCGCTGGTCCCATCCGCACCTTGGCGTCTTCTGCGGTGGGCGGTATTTTGGATATGATTCATCACGTTGAAGCGGTGGCACCGTTAAAAAGAACGGTAACCCAAACGGAGGTTGGCAATACAGCTGCCTTTTTAGCCAGTGATCTATCCAGTGGGATTACGGGGCAAATTATTTACGTTGATTCTGGCTACGAAATTATGGGTATGTAGCATTTTAACCATGACTGCAAATGAGCAAAGCCAATTTTTAGCGAGTTTTAACCAAGGCAAAGCGGCCTTTGAGCGGGGGCAGTATCGTCAAAGTGTTGCGGCGTTTGAAACAGCCGTTAAATATTCTACGTTGGGGTCAAAACGCGGGGGGGAAGCCCAATTGTGGTTAGCCATGGCCCACCAAGCGGCCGGCGATGCGGATAAGGCGAAGAAACTCTGTCGTCAGTTGATTCGCCATCCCGATCCCGACTGCCGTAAGCAAAGCCAGCAGGTGTTAGCCATTTTGCAGGCCCCCCGCTTGGCCCGCCCGGCGGAGTGGATGACTCCGATCCCTGATTTGACTGATCAGGAAAATGCCCGTCCAGCCACCGCTCAAATGCGTCGTCCCCGCCGCCCTAAGCCGGAACCCTCTCCCATCCAATTTGAGGATACCCGGCGCATGAATACCCGCGATAATGGCTTTATCTTGGCGGCGATCGCCTTGATTGTCATTCTCTTTGGGGCGACCTATTGGTTGAGTTGATTTTGGAGACAAGGCAATGGCTTATTGGTTATTTCCAGGCAATCCGAAATATTATCGACCGAGAAGAGTTACCGTCCCCCAGTGGGAACGAATTTGCGCCTTGAAAGGGCAATGATCCTTGCATTGCCAGTAAAACCCCTTAAGATGAACACAGCCAGAGCATTGAATTCAGAGCACTAGAGGCGTTTGGGAGTGGGTTTTCGCCCCTTTCCCTTAAACCCTGTCCCCGGTTTTTAGTCCTTGTCAGTCGGTCCCCATCGCTATGTTGCTGAGTATTTCTGACGTCTTTATTAAAAAGCCTGTCTTAACCACAGTCTGTACGATTGTGATTATTTTGTTGGGGGCGATCGCCATCCCCCTCCTGCCCTTGGCGAAGTTGCCGGAACTGGCTCCCAAGCAGGTACAGGTTTCTACCAATTACGTGGGGTCAGACGCTAAAACGGCGGAGGATAACGTCACGACCGTCCTCGAGCGGCAAATTAATGGGACGGAACAGGTCATCTACATGACGTCTACCACCGATAATACAGGAACCACCATTATCAATGTATTTTTCCCGGTGGAAATGGATCGGAACACTGCCCAGGTGTTGGTACAGAATAATGTGGCGATCGCCTCGGCCAACTTGCCAGAAGAGGTTAATCGTCAGGGGGTCACCACCCAGAAGCAATCCCCGTCAGTCACCATCGCCTACGGTGTCTTTTCCGATTCAGATAATCAGGGCAATCCCATTTATGACGATATTTTCGTCAGCAATTTTGTGGATCGGGTCTTGCTCGATGAAATTAAGCGGATCGATGGGGTGGGCTCGGCGGCCATTATTGGCGCCTCGAACTATGCCATGCGCTTTTGGCTAAACCCTGATGCCCTGGCGGCCCGGGGGTTAACGGCCGCCGACGTGCAAAGCGCCATCCGTAACCAAAACATCCAAGTCGGGGTGGGGGGCGTTAACCTACCGCCTGTGTCCGGTGAGCAACGTTTTCAGATCAATGCCCGCGCCCTAGGTCGTTTTGTGAACCCAGAAGAAGCTGGGGAAATTGTCGTTAAAGTGGGGGATGACGGCTCACTCATCAAAATTAAGGATGTCGGTCGGGTTGATATTGGGACGCAGAAATATATTCAAACCTCTCTATTTGATGGAAAACCGGCGGTTGCCCTTGTCGTTTACCAACTGCCCGGCACCAACGCCCTCAATACGGCGGACTTGATCAAGGAAAAAATGGCAGAGCTAGCCCCCCGCTTTCCACCAGGACTCAAAGCAGCGGTGGCGTTGGATAACACCCTGTTTGTCACTGCGTCCTTGCAAGAGGCTGTCTTGACCCTGATTGAAGCCATTTTGCTGGTCGTCTTGGTGATTTTTATCTTTTTGCAAAATTGGCGTACTACCCTGATTCCTGCCTTAGCCATTCCGGTCTCTTTGATTGGGGCCATGGCTTTTGCCCTGGCATTTGGCTTTAGTTTGAACCAGCTAACCCTATTTGGGGTCATTCTGGCCACCGGTTTGGTGGTGGACGACGGCATTTTGGTCGTGGAGGCGATCGAAACGAAGTTAGAACAACGCATGCAACCCTTCCAGGCAGCCTTAGACGCCATGGGGGAATTGACGGGAGCGGTGATTTCCACTTCGCTCGTGTTAATGGCTGTATTTATCCCGGTCACCTTTTTTCCGGGCACAACGGGCATTGTTTATAAACAATTTGCGGTCATTATGGCGGCATCGGTCGCGGTTTCCACGTTTAATGCCATTAGTTTTTCCCCCAGCATGTCGTCACTGCTGATGCAGCCCAAACGAGAGCAGCATGGTCCTTTGGCGATCTTTTTTAATGGCTTTAATCGCTTCTTTGATGGATTGAAGGAACGATATGGAAACCTGGTAACGGCGCTAATCCGGGCCCGGCTCGTCGCTATTCCCGTTTTTATTGCAGGGATTGTGGCCACGGTGATGGTTTATAGTGCGACCCCCACCGGCTTTATTCCTGAAGAAGACCAAGGCTACTTTTTTATGTTGGGGAACTCCCCACCCGGTGTATCGATTGAATACACCAAAGAGATTATTGCCAAAGCGACCAAGATTGTTGAACAACGAGAAGAAGTCGAACATGTCCTTGGCATGGGAGGCTTTAGTTTTTTGGGCAACGACAGCAGTAAGTCATTGTTTTTCGTCAAACTAAAGGATTGGGACAACCGTCCTGGGGGCCAAGGGTCTGTTTTCGCCCTGCTGGCCGAGGTTAATCGTGAACTCGCAGAAAAAATTCCTGACGCCCAAGTGATTGCCGTCAATGCACCGCCAGTCGACGGTTTAAGTAGTACTGGGGGATTGGACTTTTATGTGCAAAACCGGGGCGCGATTCCCATCGATGATTTCACCAATTACGTACAGGCATATATGGCGAAGTTGAGGGAAGTGCCGGTCATCAACCCTCGTTCTGTTTTTACCCAATTTACCTTTGACGCACCCTTACTGGAAATTGCGGTGGATCGGGATAAGGCCAATGCTCAAAATGTGGAAATTTCAGATATTTTTCGCACCATTGGCACCTATATGGGATCGAGTTACATCAACCAATTTGTGTTGGAAGGGCGACTCTACCAGGTCTATGCGATGGCAGATAGTCAATATCGGACTAATCCCCGTGATATCGAGCGCCTGTATGTCCGCTCTCGCACTGGGGAATTGGTGCAATTAAGTAACGTTCTGGCTCTAAATAACACAACCTATCCCCCGATTCTGACCCACTTTAATATCTATCCGGCGATCGATGTCCAGGCGGCGCCGGCCTTGGGGTACAGTACAGGGCAGGCTATGGCTGCGATGGAAAAACTGGCGGACGAAATGTTTCCTGAATCCATGGGCTATGCCTGGTATGGCACTGGTTACCAAGAAAAGCAATCTGGCGGTGCGGCCCCGATTATTTTTGGGCTGGCCTTCATCATGGTGTTTTTGGTGTTAGCGGCCCAATATGAAAGTTACATTGACCCGACTATTATTATGATGACGGTGCCTCTGGCGATTTTGGGGGCCATGGGGGCAATCCTATTGCGGGCCAATTTTATGATTGCTTCCGGCGCTGTTTGGCCCACGGTGAACAACAATGTTTACGCTCAAGTGGCGCTAGTGATGCTGATCGGTCTAGCCAGTAAAAACGCTATTTTGATCGTCGAATTTGCTAATCAAGCAATGGCTCTGGGCATGAAAATCCCCCAGGCAGCCGCTTTTGCCGCGAAGGAACGGATGCGCCCCATTTTGATGACTGCCATTTCGGGGCTGGTGGGGTTCTGGCCATTGGTCATTGCGGCGGGGGCCGGGGCCATGAGTCGTTGGTCTTTAGGTACGGCTATTTTTGGCGGTTATCTGATTTCTACTATTCTCAGCCTCTTCTTAGTGCCCATGCTTTACACAGTCATTAAAGAAGCGGAATTACGCTTTTTAAAGGGGGGAGGCAATGGTTCGCCTTTGACCCCTCAAGCCCCTGAAGACTCGGCGATCGCCCTTGAAGCAGGGGAAACGGTAACACCTAACCTAAATACCTCTTCCCAGAATGAGCGTTGAAGAGACCTGCCCTGGCTCCCCTACCCTCTCTGCTTGCATCGGCACCAGAGAAGATGTCAGAATTTCTGCAAATCCTCAAACTTTTTCCGTTCACCCATGACTCAAACGACTGTTGCTAACCCCCTCCTTCAAGGTCGTGGTTTACCCCCTTTTGACCAAATCCAAGCCAGCGATGTCATACCGGCCGTGGAAACCTTACTTGCGGAGCTGGAGCAAACCTTAACCCATTTAGAAAAAACTGTTGAACCCACTTGGGAGGGGCTGGTGGATCCCCTAACCGTCCTAGAAGAACGCTTAAATTGGACTTGGGGCACGATTTCCCACTTAATGGGGGTAAAAAACAGTCCTGAGCTACGGCAAGCCTTTGAACAGGCACAACCTCAGTTGGTGCGGTTTATCAATCGGTTAGGACAGAGTCGGCCTTTATATGATGCCTTTGTCTCTCTCAAGGCCAGTCCTCAGTGGGACAGCTTAGAACCGGCTCAACAACGTATCGTTGAAAGTAATATTCGGGAGGCCCAATTAGCTGGGGTGGGATTAACGGGTCATACCCGGGAACGTTTCAACACGATCCAGTTGGCACTGGCGGAGTTAGCCACCCAATTTTCCAACAACGTCTTAGATGCGACCCAAGCGTTTACGCTACGCTTAACGACAGCGGCGGAGATCCAAGGCTTGCCCCCCAGTTTATTAGCCCTTGCGGCTCAAACTGCTCGGCAAAAAGGGGATGAGACCGCGACAGCAGACACTGGGCCTTGGTTAATTACCTTGGATTATCCCAGTTATTTACCCTTTATGAAATACAGTCAGCGCGGGGACCTGCGGGAAAAACTGTATCGGGGATTTATTCGTCGGGCAGCCGCGGGAGACTGGGATAACCACCCGTTGATTGCACAGATTTTAGCGCTTCGGTTGGAAATGGCCCAGATTTTAGGGTTTGATACCTATGCAGAGATGAGTTTATCGCGCAAGATGGCGACGGACGTGGCAGCGGTAGAAACATTACTAGAGGAGTTGCGATCGCCCAGTTATCAAGCGGCGGAACAGGAATTAGCGGCCCTGAAACGGTTTGCCAAAACCGATACCCTCAACCA
>JBEAQB010000063.1:0-2791 GCA_041164125.1 Cyanobacteriota bacterium | reverse complement strand
GTGGATTTGTCACCCCAGGAATTAACCCCCGGTTACGCGCCCCAATGGATGCCCTAGGCTTTGCCCAACAATGGTTTCCATTGATCAGGTTCAAAGTCTTCCCCCTTTAACATCCGATTCCAATACAACCAAGGCAAGACATGACGTTTAACTAACCACATACTCCAACGTTCTTGGGTGGGATCAAAGGGGAAGCTGGATTTTGGTTTACCGTCATAATCAAATTCCGCCATGATTGTTTTGCCATACCCCGTCACCAGCGGACAACAGGTATAGCCGCCGTATTGATTGCTTAGGCTTTGTTGATCGTGTAACGCTAATAGGTTGGCCGCCACGACGGGGGCCTGTTTACGAATGGCGGCGGCCGTGCGGGAGGTCGGCAAGGAGGAAGCATCCCCCAGACTAAAAATATTGGCGTAGCGATTGTGCTGCAAGGTAAATTTATCTACATCCACCCAACCGCTCCCCGGAACGGCCAAGGGACTGGTTTTAATAAAATCCGGAGGACTCATGGGGGGAGACACATGGATGATGTCATACGGTAGGGTGACGTCCCCTTCGTCCTTGACGCTGAAAATGGCTTCTTTTGCGTCGGGATTGATGGCTTTGAGGTTGTGATGATAGCGGACATCAATGCTCTTCTTGGCTGCCACCTGTTCTAAGGATTCACAGTAACCCGGAATGCCAAAAATTTTACCGACTGCCACACCATAGGTAATCTGGGTTTTGTCCCGCACCCCATTTTTGCGGAAGGTTTCATCGGCTAAATACATAATTTTCTGGGGCGCACCGGCACATTTAATTGGGGTAGCCGGAAAGGTGAATAGGGCATTCCCCCCTTGGAAGTTTTGCAACAATTCCCAGGTATAGGGGGCATAACGACGATCATAATTACTGGTGACGCCATTTTTCCCTAAGGATTCTTGTAGGCCAGGAATTAGATGCCAATCAATTTGAATGCCGGGACAAACGACGAGGTAGTCATAGCTTAAATGGCGTCCGTCCTGAAGCATGACTTGATTATTCTCTGGATCGAAACGGCTCACACTGGCTTTAATCCATTTTGCGCCACTGGGAATGCAATCTTGCTCAGCTTTAACGGTGTCTTCCATCGCATAGGCGCCACCGCCGACTAATGTCCAAGCTGGTTGGTAGTAGTGCTTATCGGCTGGCTCAACAATAGCGATATCGAGTTGAGTATTTTTTTTCAGTAGCTGGGCGGCGACGGTAATCCCTGCGGCACCGCCTCCTACAATAATAATTTGATGATTCAACGCGCTCATGGTGATGTGATTAAAAGCTGATTCTGGAGGCGGTGTTACGTCTCTATCCCCCAGTGTAATGGCTGATTTTAACCACGGAACAATATAAACAACTGTTAAGGGTCTATCGCAGCTATTGACAATTAGTCAGGTAAGCATCGACTGGAGACAGTGGGGGGGCACCAGCGTCGGTCACAGTTCAATGGGATATGATGATGCCCTGTCGGACTTTTGCTATAATTCAATCGGGTTGTGGGGACTCGCTCCCTCGTGTACAAACGAGACCTCACGGGACATGTCGTCCAGCCAGTCCGGGTTCTGAGAGAGGCAACGCCTCCCCTTGCAGGTAATAGCAGCGCCAAAGACCCAGTCAAGTCTGGTGCCAGTCGCGAAAAATCGAGAGTAATTCCGTCCTAAAGATCGACAATGGATTGTTTACGGTATAATCCTGATTGAAGTAAGGGTCATCAATTTTGTAAAAACCTAATAGCCTGATGATACACAGCAGAGCCAGTCGTCTTGCCTGTGTTGCTATTATGGCTGAGTTGTCTGGTCTCAATTTCCATGAAATCAATTCTTCCGCTTAAAAGTTGGTCTTCTTCAAGTCTTTTGCTGGCCCTTAGCGCCAGTGCGATGGTCTGGGGCGGTAATCATCTCCGGGGAGTTGCTCAAACCCCGGGCACCAATAACTTGCCTCCCGTTGGCAATCAGTCCCCAGCTGAACCGTTGCCTCAGCTGCCGGCGGTCATGCCAGCCGAAGACCTCAATCCGGCGGGAAATCCTCTTTTGTTTCCGACTCAGCCCCAGGAGGTTGATACGACCATCCGTCAGGCGATCACGCTGGAAGAGGCGATCGCCCTCGCCTTGCGCAATAATGAGACTCTCCAGGCCGCTCAACTATCGTTAGAGCAGCAACAAGCTGGGCTAGCAGCTGCCCGGGCCGCCCTGTATCCCAGCTTAAATACCGACTTTTCCTTCAGTCGCGATAGTAGTGCCGCCGCTGAAATCAACAATGTTATTCAAGCGAATAATGCCGAAGAATTAGGGATTGATCCGGTCCCCCAATCTGAAACCAGCACCAATGCGGTGGGCAATCTCAATTTAACCTACAACATTTACACTGGCGGTGAACGGGGCGCCCAAATTGCCAAGGCAGAACAGTTAGTTCAAAATGCACGCCTTCAAGTGGAGGTGGTTGCCGAGCAAACCCGTTTTAATGCGACGGATCGTTATTATGCCCTCCAAGGTGCCGATGCCCAAGTGGCGATCGCCCAGGCGAGTGTGGAAGATGCCTCCCAAAGTTTGCGGGATGCTCGCTTACTGGAACAGGCTGGTCTGGGAACCCGCTTTGATGTTCTGCGGGCCGAAGGGGATTTAGCCACCGCCAACGAAGCCCTAACCCGGGCGATCGCCGAACAACGCAATGCCCGTAGACAATTAGCCCAAGTCTTGAGTGTTGGTCAACGGGTCGAATTGACCGCTGCTGACGAGATCACTGAAGCCGGGGAGTGGACAATGCCCTTAGATCA
>JBEAQB010000062.1:0-3844 GCA_041164125.1 Cyanobacteriota bacterium | reverse complement strand
ACAATGTAAGGCTCCCGCAAAGGACCATCGGCAGATAACTCTGAAGTACTACCATCAATAAAGGTTCCTCCGGCCATTACCACTTCACTGGCGTAACCGGGCATAGCGGCCGGGACGGGTTCTAGATAGGAACTAATAGGGGAAACCCGTTGTAAAGCCCGACAAAACGCAATTAATTTTTCGGGGCTACCCAATTGAATGGCTTGGATGACGTCTCGACGGGAAGAGAAGGGGGCCGGATTGACCGGATAGCCTAACTGATCGAATACATAGGCGAGTAGGTGATTACATTTCATTGCCTCCCCCACCATTTGGGGGGCAAGGAATAAGCCTTGGTAAAGTAAGCGATTTTGGTCGAAGGTTGCCCCCCCTTCCCGACCAATGCCTGGCGCCGTCAGGCGATAGGCAGCCTGGTCTACCCATTGGGGTTTGCCTGCCAAATAACCACCGGCTGTTGCCAGAGTCCCCCCTGGGTTTTTGATCAAAGACCCGGCCATTAAATCGGCTCCCACCGCCGTCGGTTCAATAGTTTCAATGAATTCTCCGTAACAGTTATCCACGAAACACAGGGTATGGGGATTTTGGGCTTTGACGAGGGCAATAATTTTTTCAATGTCGGCGATCGCCAAACTGGGGCGCCAACTGTAACCGCAAGATCGCTGAATTAAGGCCACACGGGTTGCTGGACGCACGGCGGTTTTCAACCCATCCCAATCTACCTGACCTTGATTTCCCAAAGGCAGCTGACGATAGGAAATGTTAAAGTCAGCTAAGGAGCCTTGACGACTCCCCCTAACCCCAATGACTTCTTCGAGGGTGTCATAGGGCGCCCCCACCACCGATAGCAGTTCGTCCCCCGGTCGTAAAATGCCGAACAAAGCACAGGCGATCGCGTGGGTCCCTGAAACCAACTGCACTCGCACGACGGCGGACTCCGCCCCCATCACCTGGGCAAAAATTTCATCTAAGGTATCTCGTCCTAAATCATCATGGCCATAACCACTAACACTGGCAAAGTGTTGAACTCCAACCCGTTGTTGACGAAACGCATTGATAACCCGATGCAGATTTTGCTTGACCTTTGCGTCAATTTCCGAAAAGATTGGGGAGAGATCCGTCTCTGCCTGTCTAATAACGTTTAAATATTTCATTTAACACTTGATTTAACGTTAGTGGGTTTCTCAAAGCTGCCTTAAACAACCCTTTGGGGCTCTTAGAATACCATTTCATTGGTACTCTCGATCAACGCTTTAACATTGTCTTGATCACACTCTCCCTCTAATCAATCCTCCCGTGTCATTGATTACCAAGCATCTGGGGGTAAGGTTGATTAACAACCCTGGTGGTCTTTTCCATTGCCAACCCTAAACATAAGCTTTGTAAATCGGTTTGGCATCTGTTGGTTTTCGCTCAATTTCTCGTTAGGTTTTTGCATGACTGTCGCCCTTCCCAATGATTCCGATCCTAAGTTGACTCCGTCTTGGATAGTAATTGCTTACTTTACCATTATTCATGCCGTTGCGCTCCTTGCCTTTCTGCCCCAGTTTTTTAGTTGGCAAGCAGTAGGCGTTGCCTTTGTCCTTTATGTAATTACTGGCGGCATTGGCATCACCTTGGGGTTTCACCGCTGCATTTCCCACCGTAGCTTTACAACCCCCAAATGGTTAGAGTACATTCTGGTGCTTTGCGGTACATTAGCTTGTCAAGGCGGGGTGTTTGAATGGGTCGGGTTACACCGGATGCACCACAAATTTTCGGATACAGCGGCGGATCCCCATGATTCTAACAAGGGGTTTTGGTGGAGCCACATGGGGTGGATGATGTTTAATATTCCGGCGCAGAATGAGATTCCTCGTTTTACGAAGGATATTCAAAACGACCCTTTTTATCAATTTTGTCAAAAATTTTTAGTGCCTATTCAGGTGGCGTTGGGGTTGATACTCTATGGGATCGGGGGGTGGCCCTTTGTCATTTGGGGAATTTTTGTGCGCCTGGTCATGGTCTTTCACTTCACCTGGTTTGTGAACAGTGCCACCCATAAGTTTGGCTATGTTAGTCACGAATCCCACGATCAGTCCCGGAATTGTTGGTGGGTCGCCTTGTTGACGTTTGGTGAAGGCTGGCACAATAATCACCATGCTTATCAATACTCCGCCCGTCATGGTTTGGCTTGGTGGGAGGTGGATCTAACCTGGATGACGATCCAATTGCTCTCCCTTTTAGGACTGGCTAAAGATATCAAATTACCCCCCCTGACGGCACATCGTTCCGGGTCAGACGCTTAGTCACCTTACCCAATTATCCTATCTGAACTCCTTCGCTAAAATTGTCGCTGGAGTTCTCTTTTTTTCAATGCTAAACCTCCGTCTTCAAACTTTGAAACGTCGTTTGCAAGCTGATCCTTACTATCGCTTCCAATCCCTAGCAGAGGTGGCGATCGCCGGGGCATTGGGGGTCAAAATCGAGGTTAACCAGGCTACGGTGGATGACTGGCTGCGGCTGCCTGGCCTGTCGATTCATCAGGCGCGACAGTTAGTGGAATTAACCACTTTAGGAATGCAGTTTTTAGCGTTGGAGGATTTGGCGGCAGCCTTAGCACTGCCGATTCAGCACCTCAAGCCCTACGCTGCCGTGCTTTCCTTTACGTATACCGATCCGGAGAGTTTGTTAACCCCGGTCAAAATTGCCGTTAACCAAGCCGATCACGACCAATTACTCACCGTTCCCTTTATGACCCCGGCGATCGCCGCCAAGGTTATAGAGAATCGTCAACAGGCCGGCCCCTACCGCAACTTCGCTGATTTTCAAAAGCGCTTGCATTTACCGCCAGAGTTAATTAGCCAATTACTGCACTACCTACAGTTCTAATGATGGAACGCTCTCGCCAAATTGACCTGGCCCCCTACATTGACCATGCCGCCCTTGATCCCGCGACTCCCTCAACGGCGATCGCCCAATGCTGTGCCCAGGCCATTCATCACCAATTTGCGGCGGTGTGCGTCTATCCCAGCGCAGTTCGCCAGGCGGTCGACCTACTTAAAGGACACAAAATCGCTGTTTGCACCGTGATTGGTTTTCCGTCAGGCGCAACGACCAGCCAGACGAAACTGTATGAGGCCCAAGAGGCGGCGGAATTCGGCGCGACGGAGTTAGATGTGATGATTAACCTTGGCTGGTTAAAAGCCGGCAATTCGGAAGCTATTTACCAAGATATCGCCGCCATTTGTGAAGAAACAGGGTTAACCATTAAAGCGATTTTGGAAATGGGACGGTTAACAGCAGCAGAAAAGCGCCTAGCCGCCGAGATTTGTTTAGACGCTGGGGCACAATATTTGAAAACCAGTACTGGCTGGTTTGGGGGCGCCACGATCACCGATGTGCGGCTGTTGCAAAAAATCACCCAGGGGCGGGCCGGCATTAAAGCCGCAGGGGGGATTCGTACCGTTGACCAAGCCCTTGATTTGATTGAGGCGGGAGCAACGCGGCTAGGCACCTCCCACGGCGTTGACCTGATCCGGCAACAACGTCAAGCGGCGGAAGAATCGTGACGCCACTGCGGCCATCACCGTTCAACACCTTCGTCTATTCAGCCAAAAACCGTATTGGCAGGGTTACTTCTGGGTGGGATAATGGATAGCCGCTTGTCTTTTGACAATTAACCGTTTCAACTTAGCCTTCTCAGCTTACCTGACTTTTATGCGTACTCATTACTGCGGCGATCTGCGTTCAGCCCCGATTGGGGCAACCGTAACCCTTTACGGTTGGGTCGATCGCCGTCGGGATCATGGTGGCGTTATTTTTATTGACCTCCGGGATCGCAGTGGCATTGTGCAGATTGCCAGTA
>JBEAQB010000061.1:0-4248 GCA_041164125.1 Cyanobacteriota bacterium | reverse complement strand
TTTTGGTCTGGCTGCCTGTAGCGGCGGTGGCGGCGAGGTATCCCAACCAGACGGAGCCGATAGCAAAGCAGCCGACGCTATTGCTGCCCCGGTTTCTTTAACGGGGGCCGGCGCTTCTTTTCCTGCGCCCCTTTATCAAGGCTGGTTCGTGGCCCTCAACCAGGAAGTACCAAATTTAGAGGTTAACTATCAGTCTGTTGGTAGTGGTGCTGGGGTTGAGCAATTCACCGCTCGGACGGTGGATTTTGGGGCAAGCGACGTGGCCATGAAAGACGATGAAATTGCCGAGGTCAATGGTGAGGTACTGATGCTGCCGATGACCGCAGGCAGCATTGTTCTCGCTTACAATCTCCCTGGTGTTGAAGGGCTGAAAATTTCCCAAGCGGTGATGGGAGATATCTTTCTAGGAAAAATTACCCAATGGAATGATCCGAAGATTGTTGCCGATAATCCCGATGCGGCATTGCCGGATCAACCAATCATCGTTGTTCACCGTTCCGATGGGAGTGGTACGACGGGAGTATTTACTAAAAACCTGAGTGCCATGAGTCCAGAGTTTGGCGAGAAAATTGGCGAAGGCAAAACTGTTGAATGGCCGACTACCCAAGGGAAGTTTATTGGTGGCAAAGGAAATGAAGGGGTAACGGCTGCTATTCAGCAAAATGAAGGGTCGATCGGTTATATCGAGTATGGTTACGCGAAAAACAACAACGTCACAATGGCTGCAATCCAAAACAAGGACGGCAACTTTGTGGTGCCTACTGACGAAAACGCCTCTGCTACCCTTGCTAACGTCGAGCTTCCCGAAAACTTACGGGCCTTCATTGTTAACCCTGAAGGGGCTGACTCCTACCCCATCGTTACCTACACTTGGATGTTGGTTTATCCCAAATACGATGATGCGGAGAAAGCAAAAGGGATGGAGGCAATGATTGAGTTTGGCCTCAACCAAGGTCAAAAAATGGCACCAGCCCTGGGCTATGTTCCCTTGCCGGAGGTGGTTCGCCAAAAAGTGGCCGCTGCTGCCGATGGTTTATCGCCTGATTACACCATTACTGTTAAGTAGTCTGACCGGTGGTTTGCTTGGGGAAGGCGATCGCCATTGATATCACGCGTTAGTCTTCCCTGAACTTGTTTTTTGATCGCCCTAATACCCTATGACAACCCCATCCTATCCCCGAACGTCCCCCCTCGCCTCTCGTTCTGAACTCGAAAAAAATCTGGAGACTGGGTTTAAGTTATTGACCCTGGTCTTTGCCCTGGGGATTGGCTTCATTTTGTTGGCGATCGCCTCAGTGATTTTTTTACGCGCCTGGCCGGCCGTCACTAATTTTGGTCTTGGTTTTATCACCAATAATGCCTGGAATCCAGTCACAGATGATTTTGGTGCATTAGCCATCATTGTGGGCACCTTAGTCAACTCTCTGGTTGCCCTCATCATTGCGATTCCCTTGGGGTTAGGCACAGCAGTCTTTCTGAGTGAGGACTTTATCCCCCTGAGCGTCAGAACAGTCCTTGTGTTTATGGTGGAACTACTCGCGGCAATTCCCAGCGTGGTTTACGGTTTATGGGGAATTTTTATTATTATTCCGTTGGTTAAACCGTTGGGAATGTGGCTCAACCAATATTTTGGTTGGATTCCTCTGTTTGGTACCAAACCGGTGGGGCCGGGAATGCTACCTGCCAGTATTGTGTTGGCGATTATGATTTTACCGATTATTACGGCGATCGCCAGGGACTCTTTAGCCTCCCTTCCCCCTGAACTGCGCCAAGCCTCCCTGGGACTGGGGGCAACCCGCTGGGAAACTATTTTTCGTGTACTAATCCCCGCTGCATTTTCCGGTATTGTGGGCGGCATCATGTTAGCCCTTGGCCGTGCCATGGGGGAAACGATGGCTGTCACCATGATTATTGGTAACTCCAACAAACTGAGTGCCTCGTTACTCGATCCGGCTAACACCATCGCCTCTCTTTTGGCCAACCAATTTGCTGAAGCCTCAGGCATGCAAGTGTCGGCACTCATGTATGCCGGCTTTGTGCTGATTATCTTAACCCTGGTTGTCAATATTTTGGCTGAATTAATTGTTAACAAGGTAAAAGCCAAATACTAATGGCAGTGATTGCTGACGCCCATTTATTTCCCTGTCCTTGCCCTAAATCCGCCTAACGCCATGACCGCCGCCAACCTCAAAAAACAAAAATCTGATCTCAGAACCCTGTTTGGTTTTCTGATGACTGGTATTGCAGGATTCTGCTTGACCTTAACCGTTATTCCCCTTTTCGCCGTCCTCATTTTCGTCACACTGCAGGGATTTCGGAACCTTAATTTTAATTTATTTACCCAATTACCCCCGGCCCCAGGCTTGGAGGGGGGCGGCGTTGGTAATGCCATTCTCGGCACCCTAATTGTCGTGGCGATCGCCACCCTAATTTCTGTCCCAATTGGCGTTTTAACGGCAGTTTACCTGTCTGAATTTAGTGGCGATAATCAAATTGCTAGGGGCGTCAGGTTTGCGACAAATATCCTTAGCGGCGTCCCGTCGATTATTGCTGGGGTGTTTGCGTATGGTTTGTTAGTAGCAACGGGGATTCTCGGATATTCAGCGCTGGCAGGGGGGGTGGCCCTAGCGGTGTTAATGTTACCGACGATCATCCGGACCACCGATGAAGCCCTACAAATTGTGCCCCAGGAGATTCGTTGGGCCGCCCTGGGCGTTGGCGCTTATAACTACCAGACGGTGTTATTTGTGGTCTTACCCGCCGCCTTATCTTCAATTATTACCGGTGTTACTTTGGCGATCGCCAGGGCGGCCGGGGAAACTGCTCCATTAATTTTTACCGCCTTGTATTCAAATTTTTGGCCCAAGGGTCTCAAGGATCCCATCGCCACCCTAGCTGTTCTCGTGTATAATTTTGCTTCTGTGCCCTATAAATCCCAGCAAGAGTTAGCCTGGGCAGCCTCATTATTATTAATTTTTTTAGTCTTAGTTACCAGCATTATTGCCCGTTTCTTCACCCGTAAAAAAGTTTACTAATTAGGCAAAGCGTCAATCAAGAGGCTTTAATCTAACCCATCTCAATTCACTCTATATCGTTTTAATTCTCCAACCAGAGAAGACTACCATGAATAATGTGATTGACCAACTGAATCCCCGAACAGAAACGGTCTTTGCTGTCAAGAACGTAGACATCTACTATGGCAAATACCGAGCAGTACGGGATGTCACCATGAATATTCCTAAACATAAAATTACTGCATTTATTGGCCCTTCTGGTTGTGGCAAAAGCACGATTTTACGTTGTTTTAATCGACTCAATGATTTGATTGATGTTTTCCGTTTAGAAGGGCAAATTACTTACCATGGTCAAAATCTGTATGACCCCGATATTGACCCGGTCGCGGTGCGCAAAAATATTGGCATGGTGTTTCAAAAACCGAACCCCTTTCCAAAAACCATCTTTGATAATGTGATTTATGGCGCTAGGGTCAATCACTATCAGGGAAATCTAGATGAACTCGTCGAAACCTCTTTACGGCGAGCGGCCCTCTGGGATGAAGTCAAAGATAAACTACACGCGAGTGGTTTTTCCCTTTCCGGTGGTCAACAACAACGGCTCTGTATTGCCCGGGCGATCGCCATGCAACCGGAGGTACTGTTGATGGACGAACCCTGCTCTGCCCTCGACCCGATTTCCACCTTGAAAGTGGAAGAGTTAATGAATGAATTGAAAGAGAACTATACCATTATTATTGTGACCCACAATATGCAACAGGCAACTCGGGTGGCAGACTACACAGCCTTTTATAATGCTGAGGCGACGGAGAAAGGGAATAAGGTGGGTTACTTAGTGGAATTTGATAAAACAGAGCGTATTTTTAGCGATCCACAACAACAAGAAACCAAGGACTATGTGAGTGGTCGCTTTGGCTAATGGAACGTTTAACATCACTCGGCGATTACTTTTCGAGTGAGTACTTTATTTAAATTTAAACGAGGAAAACGATCATGGTTGTCTCAAATAACATATCCACCAATGCTGTGCTTAAGGCAACGGGGGTCAATGTCTTTTACGGATCTCATTTAGCCGTTAAGGATTGCAATATTGATATTCCCGAAAAACGGGTTGTAGCCTTTATTGGACCTTCGGGTTGTGGGAAAAGCACCATGTTACGGTGCTTTAATCGTATGAATGACCTCGTGGCGATCGCCAGGGTTGAAGGGGAAATCACCTATCGAGGCAAGAATA
>JBEAQB010000060.1:0-9185 GCA_041164125.1 Cyanobacteriota bacterium | reverse complement strand
CATTAGACTACAAGTTGCCGATCATCACCACGATCGCCGGAGGGAAAGCCACAGTGGCGGCGATCCGCAGTTTGCAGGAGCATCCTCTCGATGTGAAAGCTTTGCAGGACTATCTCAGGTGAACGACCCAGTTGGCAAGCCTATTGCACAGTCCACCAGCCCAACGTTGGCCCGACAAACCGCACGGTAATCCAGATACCCGCCATCACACCAATGCCAATCCAGGCCCCCTTAGTGGTCCAGGTATAAAAGTCCGACGCTTGACGTTTGGTGAGGGGTAACCATTCCACAATGCGCTGGTCTTGACCATAGCGATCGCCGAGGGCTTCCTTACGTCGTTTTGATTCTCCCATGGTTAGATGAAAAGCTTTCCAAGCAATTTAACATCCCTGGATCTTAGCGAAAAACCGGTTCACTCTGAGCAGTGAACTTTTGCCAATATATCCTCGGCGATCGCCAAGCCCGATAAGGCGGCCCCTTCGACTTTTCCTCGCTGGAACGCGTCCCCACCAATATAAAGGGGCCCGGGACAGTCATTAGCCACAAAGGCCTGATCGTAAAACGTCAGAGGATGGCTATAGCGCCAACGGTGCAAATGGGTGGTCAACACCGGATCGCCCAACCAAGGGGCCGCTGCCGTCAACATCGATGCCGTTACTGCTTCGGGGTTCGTTGCTGAGTGCATTTGGCTAAAGGCAGGCCCCGCCTGAATTGTTACCCCGTAGCCGTCGGGGGAAATGCCTTTTTGGTTATTACAAGCAATCCAGGCCAATGGTTCCCCTGCTAACCAAAGACCCCCCGGTTGAGGGATTTGACTCGGCTTTTCTAGCAGCGCTAAAAGGGTAATGCAAGGGGCATAAGCAACTGCCTGTAATGCTTGCTCTACTTGCCTCGGGAGGGCGATCGCCGATGCTTTCAACAGTGCTAGCGTTTGGGGTAAGGGCGGCGTTAAAATCAGGCGATCGGCACAGTAACGTTGGCCGGATTCACTGTCAATCTGCCACTGGTGATTTTGCCAGGCCAGACGAATTATCCGTTCTTGGGTAATCACAGTTAAGTCGTCGGCTAAATGTTGGGCAATGCTGCGGTTGCTCGGTTGTCCGCGGTAAAGCTTGGTCCCCTGACTATGCACTGAACCAGTGGCCGTGGGCATCCCCTCAGACCACACCGTTACTACCCCGGCTGTTATCCAGTCTTCTACCCACAACTGGAACTTAGGATGCTGGGCTTTAAAATATTGGGTGCCGAAGTCACAACAGCCTACCGCCTGATCATAGCGGAGTCGACGGGATGCTAAACGCCCCCCAATGCCCCGCCCTTTGTCCAGCACTGTTACGGTCAACCCCTGGCGTTGTAACACAGTCGCCGCTAGCAACCCACAGATTCCCCCTCCTACAATCACTACAGATGGTTTTGCCATTTTTCTCCCTGTATTATCAGCGGTGAACTCCTTAGCGGCGGTTAGCTTGGGTAAAACTATTGCCCAGCCAACGTTCAATAAACAAGGCCATCTTCTTACTGTAAACTAGATTTAAAAGTTGTACATTTATGCGTTTTTCTAAGGGACTGTCTACCGGCAACACGAATCCGTAGGGTTCTAAGGCAATACGAATTTCTGTCACCTTGAGTTTCTGGTCGGGATGTTGATTGGCATAATAAACTAGCACTGGGCGATCAAACATGACAGCATCCACTTGCTGTTGCTTTAACAACGCCATTGCTGCTGACAGGGTCGACGCTAAACGAATATCCGCTTGGTAGAAATCCGCCCAACTCACCGCCGTGGTATCGGTTACGACCGCGACCGATTTGCCTTTTAAGTCCCGGGGCGTTTGCACAGTGGGTTGGGCCGCTGACTCCGAAATTGCCGCAGTGAAAGCGGAAGCCAAACCCGCTGTAATGGAAGAAAAGCTTAATAACGCGACGATCATCCAAATACTGGCAATTAACTGTCCCATTTTTGTTTTTGGGGAGCGATCGCCGTAGCCCACAGTTGTGAGGGTGACCAAGGCAAACCACATGCCATTTTGTAAGCCTTCGGAATAGCTTGGATCAAATTGTTCCGGGTTTTGCCGGCGCTCGGCTAACCAAACCAAATTCCCCACAATAAACAGGAGTAAAGTTAAGACGCCTGCGGACGATAACGCCGTAATACCAAAAAATGGGGCCACGCGCTGCCATAACGTTGAGTCCTCTTCAAGAACCATAACCCCAACACTACTGCCGAAGTAGGGTTGAGTAAAGCTAATATCCGGTAATTTGACCCGTTCGGGGGTAATACTAATTGATCCAACTAGCATATCTAACTCCCCGTCTGCTACAGCTTTTAACGCCTCGCTGACTGACTTCTGGGGTATGTATTGCGACTCCCAGCCCTGGGAAATCGCAATATCCCGCCATACATCCAGGCTAATGCCGTTAATGGGGTCAGCGTCTTGATCGCCATAAATCACAAAGGGGGGAGCCCCCGCAACGCCGACCCTCAGACGAACAGGGGGGCCTGAGGCTGACGTCCTCTGGGCACTGACTGGGGTGGGGGAAAATCCCCCTAAGCCACACCCTAACCCTATTACAGCTGTGAATAGTAAGTAACGAAACATATCAAGAATATACCCCCAAGGGAATTCGAATCCCTGTCGCCTCCGTGAAAGGGAGGTGTCCTAGGCCTCTAGACGATGGGGGCTAGAGCGGCTGAGTAACAGTGCGTTATTTCAGACGTTTTTAACTATAGCGATAATAAGGAGTCACTGTCAACCCCGGCCGGCGGAAAAAGTTCTCGACTTTTTTTCAACGCATTGGCTAGTCCATACCGTATCGCCATTGACTGAGTTTTTCCCTAACCGTCGGGTCAAGGTTGCTGACCCAGCCACCATTTTTAGGCGATCGCCGCTGACGTTGACGTTGTTGTCGCTTCACCTGGGAACGACTGTGCTCGATCGCCTGGGCCAGTATTTGGGCGGACATCCATTCCGCCCCATAACCCACCACCGTTAGTTGTTGAGCCCGGTCCGACGTTGCCACAATAACGCGACGGGGGTAGTCTAGGTGATTGCGAGCATAATGGGCACAACGCTTTTCAATAAACGTATCGGCAGTTTGCAACCAGGCAGTGTAGTGGATAGAAAGATGGGGAGTGGGGTGTTCTTGACTGGCCGGGGACTGCTGATACTGGGCATCAAAGACCACTTGGGTGTGGTAGCCTTGATGGCTGCTATAACTCATCAGGGATTCAACCAAGGCTTGTCTCGCCAGGGCTAAACCGAATTGGTCACGGGTATTTTTTAAAGCGGTCCATTGGCCAATGATGTTATAGCCGTCTACTAAAAGCAACGCATTGTAAGAAGAGGGTTTCATGGTGGAAGGAGCAGGACATAAGGTCGTCAAACAAACAAAAAAGAACGGGTGCCATTGAGTCATTAGTTAGGGTTTTCCGCCGTCACATGGGGACATTTCGACGCTTATCAACGTCGTTTGACTGACAATCTTGGCTTAGACGAACAATCTTAACAAAATTTTAAGCTAGGTCTCAAGCTTATTCACGGAGGAATCTTAGATCTTTATGCAAATCGTAGATTGGGCGATCGTGGCAGCCTACTCAATTCTGGTCATTGGTATTGGCCTGATCGCCAGTCGCCAGCAGAGTAATACAGATGAATATTTTCGCGGCTCCCGCCAAATTCCTTGGTGGGCGATCGGGGTTTCTATCATTGCAACGTCATTTTCAGCAGCATCTCTTTTGGGCGGTCCTGGGGAAGGGTATAACCACGGTTTTCTCTACCTCCAGCTTCAACTAGGAGACTTGATCGGCTACGGCCTCGTGATTGCGCTATTTTTGCCCTTCTTTGTCCGTCTCAATTTGACCACGGCCTATGAATATCTAGAAAAGCGCTTTGATGCCAAAACCCGTGCCCTGGGTTCCCTCTGCTTTTTACTGTTTGTGATTGCCCGCTTAGGTGGACTTCTGTACGCAGCTTCCCTCGTTGTTGCCGAAGTCACAACGATTCCCCTCAACATGGCCATCTTAATAGTCGGCGTGGTGTCTATCATTTACACTGTTGCTGGGGGCATCACCGCTGTTATTTGGACGGATGTTCTGCAATTTTTCATGATTTTTGTCGGCATTGGTGCCGGAATTTGGACGGTTGCCACCGGCGTCCCAGGGGGATTCGGGGAACTGTGGCGAGTGGCAGCGGACAATGGCAAATTGGTGATGTTTGATGTGTCTTGGGAGCCAAGCTCGCTTCGGTCTTTGCCCACCGCCCTGTTAGCCTACGGCATCTTAGCCTTTGCCGTCGCGGGCACCAATCAACAGTCAGTGCAGCGTTATGTTTCCTGTTCAGATGAGCCTTCAGCCCGTAAGGCAATTTTCCTGGGCTGGTTATCGGGCTTTGTGGGGGTGAGCGCAACCCTATTGTTGGGGGTGTTGTTGTTTAGCTTTTATACACTGACAAAAGTATTGCCGAGTGATGTCAAGGCTGACGGTATTTTGCCCTATTTTATTTTCCATCAAGTGCCACCAGGGGCATCCGGGTTCCTGGTGGCGGCTATTTTTGCGGCCGCCATGTCATCCATTGACTCGGCCCTCCATTCTTTAGCGACCTGCATGACAGTGGATTTTTATGATCGTTACACCCAGCCCCGCGCCCAGGCAACCCAGTCCCTTTGGGTTGCTCGGGGGTTAATCGTGGTCTGGGGCATTGTCGGTATCTTGTCAGCGTTCTATGCGGCGTCCACGGGTCAAAATCTGTTGGAATTTTTGGTTTCATTTACAACCATGTTCCTGGGGCCCCTACTGGGTATTTTCCTTATGGGGGTGTTGATCCCCCGGGTCAACGCGACGGGCGCCTTTTACGGCACGATCGCCGCTGTCATGATCGTCATCACTCTCTCAAATACGGGTTGGCTCACTTTTCCGGGTATTTGGCGATCGGCCATTACAACCCCCATTGCCGTGATCTGCGGTTGGAGCATTTCCCTACTAGGGCGAGTTCCCGCCCCTCGGCATCGGCAAGGATTAACGATCTGGACCCCCCCTCCTTTGCTTGAGGCAACTGAAACAGTTATTGATCGCCCCGGCTCAGCCGATCAAGATCTTAATCCTTAATCTCTCCCCGGGAGTCAGTCTCTAGAAAAAACAGGCTGAATCCGCCAATCCCGGCGAGGAAATCAGGTAATGATTGTTGCTAGATTGCGTGGGATTTTTGCCCGTCTCTCCCGACGGTCGCACGTCTTTGTTTACAAATAATAGCTATAATATTTAGCCTAATAATCAGCCTAGATAAAAGTTTTAAGCAATGTTCTTATCACCAACATTTATGAAGCCGTTTAAAAATTGAAAATAAACAAAGCTTAATCTTGCTGTTAGGTTAACCTTTGGTTAAGAAAATAATTTGATTTAAAATGCTTATCTAATGCAATAAGGGACTCCAATCAATGGGATGAAATGCTTACCGATAAAGGCTTTTAATGGAACAATCAAAAGATCTTATGGCACGTTTTCTAGTAGTCAATGCTATTATGGCATAGTGTGAATCCTTGAATAACTATTTTTCTAGGAATATCAATAGAGACACAGCAATGGACTGTTCAGTAACTCTCCATTTATTTATCCCTATCTATTGTGTTATGTGTGAGGATTGTTCGTAATGAATTCACTGACAAATCAATTTTTAAAAGCTATTCCTGTTGCCCTGGGGTCTGCTCTCATGGTGACGACGGGGGCATCTGCTAACCCTGATAGTGGCCTTGCCACCTTGGCCGATTTGCCTCAAATCAGCAACCAAGGGGATAGCCTTGAGGCCCTACGCCGCCGTCAGAACGCCAAAACCTTTAGCGCCGGCAGCATTGACACCTTTGATATGTCCCAGGTGACCAGTGTCTCCGAGTTACGGGATGTACAACCCACAGCTTGGGCCTATGAAGCACTCAAGAGCTTGGTCGAACGCTATGGTTGCATTGTGGGTTACCCTGACCGGACTTTCCGTGGCGATCGCGCCCTCAGCCGTTGGGAATTCGCAGCGGGCTTAAACGCTTGTATGAACGTGATGGAGCGTTTAATCCAAGAGAACGTTGCTGTATTGCGGGAAGATATCGACAAGCTCAAGCGCTTAATGGAAGAATTTGAAGCTGAGCTTGCTGCGCTTGGGGCCCGAGTCGATAACCTAGAAGCCCGGACCGCCTTCTTAGAAGACCACCAATTCTCTACCACCACCAAACTGAATGGTATTACCGTTTTTGCCTTGGCCGACCAGTGGGGAGGGGATCAAGCCGTTGATTCACGCCGTTGGGACAACATCAATAACTTTGGTGCCAGTCGTCCCGACCCCGTTGAGGAAGTTGCGTCCTTCTCCAGTCGGGTTCGCTTGAATTTTGACACCAGTTTCACGGGCAAAGATCGTCTGCGGACGCGACTGCAGGCCTCCAGCGTCCCCCGTATGAGCGGTCCTACGGGCACCAACATGGCTCGTTTTGCCTTTGATGGTCCCAGCGCTGCGGACAACAACGTTGATATGACCAAACTTTGGTATCGGTTCCCCATCGGCAACCTGACCACCTATGTTGGTCCTGTGGGAACAGCCCTGGATGACGTATTTGAAACCTACAATCCTTACCTAGCCAGTGGTGATACTGGTGCCCTCAGCCGCTTCAGCCGCTATAGTTCCTTTGCAAACCGGGGACCCGAAGGGGCTGGCGTGGGTATGTCCTACAAGTTCAACGACTGGTTTAAGTGGAATGTTGCTTACTTAGCAGGGGATAGCGCCAACAGTCCTACTGCCGGTAGCGGTTTGTTTAATGGTAGCTTCACCACGGGGACTCAGTTCAACTTCAAACCCATGGATAATTTGGGCATTGGGGTTTCCTATCTCTATTCCTACTACAGTGCCCAAGACGGCGTTAATCTGACGGGAAGTACCGGCAGCCGCTTGGCGAGCAATCCTTTCTATGGTGCGCCGACTAATCGCTCCACTTATAACCTGCAAGCAAGCTGGAAAATTCTCGATAACTTGAACCTTTCCGGTTGGTTGGGCTATGGTTATGCCGAGGCTCAAGGTTTGGATAGCAACGGCAATAACCGTTCTGGCTTAGGGGCCGACCTCTGGACCTGGAACGCGGCACTGTCGATTATCGACGTCTTCAAAGAAGGTGCCGTGGCTTCCTTGAGCGGTGGTTTGATGCCCTACGCTCCCTACGTTGGTAGCTTGCCCGGCGATCGCACGCCCAATGATGTCAATGCGCCCTACATGATCGAAGCTCAGTACAAGTTCCCGATCAGCAAAAATATCCAAATCACCCCCGGTGCTTACGTGATCATCAATCCCGAAGGCAACAGCAACAACGACACCATCTGGGTCGGTGTTATCCGGACAACCTTCAAGTTCTAGACCAGTTCAGGGATGCGAAGATCCAGCATCCTGAGATAAGAACCTAAACTCGGTTATCTGCCCCTCCCTTTGGTTGGGGCTTTTTGTTGTTCAAGCTTCAAACACAGGGCAGTAGCCATCGGCCCTAACGTCTAGTCCAGCGAGGGGAGAGGCTGGGTTGAGGCAATGTTGGTTGCGAAAATAACGACAGTTGGCGCAACAAGCGAGATTGTCTAAGCGACCTTTGGATTGCTGGTGTTGTTTAATCAGGTCACGTTGGCTAATACCCCGCAGGATTAATTCCTCCCCTTGCCAACGGGCTTCGATAATTCCTGTTTCACTGAATTTTTGCCAACGGGATTCTTGACTGAGCCGCCCTTCCAAATGGATCGTAATTTCACGATGCGTTAAACCACCGGCATCAAGGTCATGAATTTCGCCTTCGTAAACCGTTGGGGTGGGCGGAGAGGGTTGCACAAAGCGATCGCCGATCGGTAAAGGGACTAAACACCCTGATGCCGGGGAGTGCAGTTGGTAACGACTTTGGAGTTCCTCTAGGCTGGTTAGGTCCTGAATATCTTCGGGTTGACCATGGACAAAAATAATATGTTGGGGGCGGAGGTTGTGAATCAGTTGAGTGGTGTTGCGGCCATCACTATGATCGGCCAGGCAATAATCCTCGATCGCGAACTGGGGCCAATGGGCAAGGTGGTGCCAATCTAAATCAGCATCTAAAACAACGAGTTGCGGCAATAAAATGGTCCATTGTTGTTCAAGGGCTTTGGGGTCTGGCCATGGCTCTGGCCAACTATCCGTCACAACAATATGGGGCAACCCATTATTTGGGGGCCAATGGGCCGCATCAAGGGGGCGAAGATGGGGATAAACTCTATCATCCCAAAAGAGGGGCTGATGCTGGATAAAGTTACGGACGGTTTCCGGTAAACTGTCTGAGATGTCGTGATAAGCATCGCAACTGGCAATGACCTTACCCGCCGCCCATAAATTAATTTTTCTGCCGGTAAATTGGTGATGAGTGCGCAGCAGTTTCAGAATTTCCTGGGCTAGCCCCAGGGGCGGCGTTGGCAAAATGACGTTTCTTCCCCGGACTAGGGCGGTCTCGATCGCCTGGAGAAAATGTTTTTCTTGTTGGCGACGGTGGGGGAGACGGCGGGTACCATATTGACTGTCTACAATCAGGACGTCCGGTCGTAGGTCGCGCAGATGGGATAAGGCTAAACCCTCCACTAGTTGCAAATTCGAGAGGCAATAATCACCGGTGTAGAGAATGCGATAAGTTCGTTCTGGCGCTTGATATTCAATCAATGTGATCGCGGCCCCAGGTAAATGCCCGGCTGGAATCAGCTCAACCGTCAACCCTGGGAGAAACTGTGTCGGCGATCGCCAGGGGAGGGCCTGACAAAAACCTATTTGCTCTAACGGCACTGTTGGCCAGTTAAGAGAGAGTAGGCGCTGAGTCGCCCCACTGGCAACGATGGGAAGCTGGGGAAAGGCTGCGGATAAAGCCGCCAAACCCCGGGCATGGTCTGCATGGGCATGGCTACAAATCACTAGGTCAGGGACATTATCTTGTTCGATTCGTTCAATTAAGGGGTGAATGTTAGCAAGACCACAATCCAACAACAGCCGATACGGCCCCAGATTGACGCCTAAACAAACCCCCTCATTATGCTGCCCAACGCTGTAGATAAAACAAGATACCCCCGGCAACTGTGTTTCCTGAGTTGGCGCAGAATCAGCCATTTGCTAACGATTAATGGGCAGAGCCATTACCATCATATTTATCGGTGTCGTAGTAACCAT
>JBEAQB010000059.1:0-4863 GCA_041164125.1 Cyanobacteriota bacterium | reverse complement strand
GGCACTCATCGAATTCAGTGTTCTCCGGAAAAACGGTTAGGGGCGCTGCCGAGACAGGAGGAGACTGGCAGTCGAGAAAATGTACGCTCAAGGAAAGGAGACTTAAACAACTCATAAGTTGCTAAAGTCTATTCTAGAATAGATTAGCAACAGGAATGTTGTCAAAGTGAGGGAACCCTTGGGTGACGAAAGGATTACCTGAGTAGTAATGCCTAGGGTCTTCCCTTTAGTCTACTGGACACCTCTAAGATCCGAGATGATTTTTCTGTCTTCGCCGTCGCCCTTCTGCACATTATTGCCATGAGCCATCCCACTTCGACCAAAGAAGATATTCTGCGTTATCTACTCAAGGAAGGCCCTGCGTCGGCGATCGCCTTGGCGGAGAGATTAAATGTTAGTCCCCAGGCGATCCGGCGCCATTTAAAAGATCTCGAAAAGGACCAATTAATTGAGCATCAAGCGACCCACGGCAATTTAGGTCGTCCCCAATTTGTCTATCAACTGAGTAAGCAAGGGCGGGAGAAATTTCCCCAACGTTATGGCGAGTTCGCCCTCTCTTTTCTCGATTCCCTAGTGGAAACGGTGGGAGAGGATCAGTTAGGGGAAGTGTTTAAGAAACAATGGCAACGGAAAGCCGAGGAATACCGCCAACATATTGGTCGGGGCTCCCTAGCAAAACGGGTACAAAAATTGGTGGAATTACGGCGACAAGAAGGGTATATGGCCGAGTTACACGCCTTATCTGCCCACGATCCCGAGAAATTTATCTTGGCCGAACACCACTGTGCGATCGCCGATGTGGCGGAATCCTATCCCACGGTTTGCGGCCACGAATTGGAGATGTTTGCGGCCATTTTGCCGGACTGCGCCATCGAACGCACCCACTGGCTCAACGACGGCGAACACACCTGTGGCTATTTAATTCAGGCGAAAGCTTAATTGCAAGGGCCCATGGCATTGATTTGCACGACCACTTGGTCGATCGCCTGCACCAAATCGTTACCCGTCCGGCTCCAGTCATTGGCCAGAATGCTAAACACAATGGTGCCATGGGTGGGATTGTTTAGATAACCCGATAACGCCCGCACCCCTCTCAGAGTGCCCGTTTTGGCAAAAACATTACTTTGGGCAGTGGTGGCCCGCATACGCCGAATTAAGGTGCCATCTTGCCCCGCAATGGGCAGGGAGGCTACAAATAAACTGCTATTGCTGGTGTTATACATCGCCTGGAGGGTATCGACTAATGATCGCGGTGTGGCGGCATTAGAGCGGGACAACCCCGAACCGTCAGCCACTTTAAACCCCTGGGGATTGACCCCTAGCTCGGCGATCGCCGCCTTAACGGCCCCCAGACCGCCCACAGAGTTCATTAATAAATCGGCATAGCTATTGTTGGACCGTTTATTGGTGGTCATCACCCAATTCCGCACTGGTTGAGATTTGACGGTGGCATTGGGGCCTAATCGCTGTAATGCGGCCGCCGTCGTAAAGATTTTGGTATTAGAAGCAGGAATGAAAAATTTATTTTCGTTATGACCGTACAGAACCTGGCGATCGCCTAATGTTTCCACCAAAACACCCCAATTCGCCATGGCTTTTGCCCCGACAATGCGGTTCACAATCGGGCCAAGGGTGGCGGGGCAACTGCCCTGGTAAGCGGGGGATCTAAACTGAGCACTGGGGATTTCAACTTCAATGGGAACGGATTGGCGACCTTGAAAATAATCAACGCCAGCAGTGACATCAGGGGCGTTGGCCAGGACAGGCGCTGTGCCGAAAACCGTTGTCGTTGCCGCTGCAACCAAGGATTTGAGTAAAGAAAATCGTTTATTGGTCATAGCTTTCCAGTGACGTTGACCACCTCACTCCCCCCAACAGATCAGCGGAAAAGAGTCGGCGGAACCGCTAACGTGTAAAAATTTAGGGTAATTTGGGAATTGATAGTGTTAGTAATAATTAGGCTCGCTATTATATCATCTCTCTGCCTTCTTGTTCATTAATTTCTGCAACTTCAAAAGCGTTGAAATTTAAGCCGTTTCTTCCTTGTGTTTTCTCCTGCTATGACCACTACGCTTCCCTCCCGTAGAGCTTGGGCTCGGAATCTGGCCCAGCCGGCCACCCCCTTTGACCCCACGCCCCTGCCAGTTTTAGCCGGTCAGATTCCGTCAGAATTGCAGGGAACGCTATATCGCAATGGGCCAGGACGCTTAAGCCGGGGGGGAGAACGCGTCGGTCACTGGTTTGATGGTGATGGGGCAATTTTAGCTGTGCATTTTCAAAATGCGGGGGCAGTAGGACTCTATCGTTACGTTAAAACCGCCGGTTATGTTGCCGAGGAAAAGGCCAATCGTTATTTGTTCGGTAATTATGGCAGGAAGGACCCCCAAGGGCTACTGCCCTATTGGGGCAAGATGATGCGTCAGCGGGACGTGTTTAAAAATGTGGCGAATACGTCGGTGATGGTACTTGCGGATCGCCTTTTGGCCCTGTGGGAGGGGGCAGAACCCTACGCCTTAGATTTAGAGAGTTTAACCACTTTAGGACGAGAGACTTTTGGTGGACAATTGCCCCCCGGCCAACCTTTCTCTGCCCATCCCCTCAAAGATCCCATCACGGGGGATATTTTTAGTATTGGGGTTGATTTGCAATTCAATCTCAATGTCTATCACTTGAATGCCGCCGGCAGATTCCTCAAACAACGCAAAATCAAACTGGACCAAGTCCCCTTTTGCCATAGTTTTTGTTTGGCGGGCCCATATTTAATTTTCTTTTTACCCCCCATTACCCTAGAGCAGTTCCCCTTACTCCTTAACCAAAAACCCTATGCTGATGCGTTAGGTTGGAACCCTTCAGGAAGTACAAGGATTTTGATCGTTGATCGCGATAGTTTGGAAATTGTTAGCCAAGGGGAAACAGACCCTTGGTTTCAATGGCATTACGGTAATGGCTGTGTCTTGCCTGACGGGAATGTCCGCTTGGATTTTGTCCATTTTTCTGACTTCATCCAGACCAATGAATATTTACGGGAAGTTCCCACGGGCATGACGACAACCCCGAGTCATGGCCATCTCTGGCAGGTCATTCTCAACCCCCAAACCGCCCAGATTTTAGCAAAAACCCCCATCATTGAGCGCAGTTGTGAGTTTCCTGTGATTAATCCCCACTTAACGGGACAGCCTTGGCGCTATACCTATGTGGCATTGCAACGGCAGGGGGAAAAATCAGAGGGGGAATGGTTTGGGGCGATCGCCAGGGTGGATTATCAAACGGATCAGATGCTAGAAGCGGATCTAGGGCCCAATAAGTACCCTGTTGAACCGTTGTATATTCCCCATCCCAGCCACCCTGACCAAGGCTGGATTATTACCGTGGTTTACGATGGCGATACCCATCACAGTGAAGTGTGGCTATGGGACCAGGCCCATTTAGACCAAGATCCAGTGTGTCGTTTGGGTTTACCCTCAGTGGTTCCCTTTAGCTTCCACGGTACCTGGCGTTCCACTGTCTAGAGGCCTTACCATCACACGGCGATCGCCGTTATCATGGGTTTGGCAAACGGCAGATAGCCCATCATGCCCCCTCTCCCTTGGGCTGGGCCAAGCTTCCCCGCCCTAGTCCTTCTTAGCCATCATCAACGAACTCGTGAGACATTCCCCCCCTAATCCAGCCACCATGATCGAAGCAGTCCGCGCTGTGGGGTGGGGGGCCATGGAGATTTTACAGTCCTATTACACCGGCGACAATCAAGGCAATTTAGACATTAACGAGACTAAAAAAGAGGGGCCCGTCACCGCAGCCGATATGGCAGCCAATCATTACATTCTCGAAAAGATGCAGGCGGCCTTTGGCGACGACCCATTTGGCTACCTCAGCGAAGAAACCCACCAAGGTACAGATCCTTTTCCCCAGGATTGGGTGTGGATCATTGACCCATTGGATGGCACCCGGGATTTTATTGATAAAACCGGGGAATACGCCTTGCACATCGCCCTTACCCATCGTCAACGTCCAGTGCTCTCTGTCGTGGGCATTCCCGCAGCGAATAAACTGTATTTTGCCGTTAAGGATCTAGGCTGTTTTGTGCAACACACTAAGCATGGCGAGATTACCCCTGTTACGCTACTCCCCCAATCTGACGATCACCCCCTGACCTTGGTCGTGAGTCGTACCCACCGGGATCAACGCTTTCAAGCTTTGATTGATCGCTTACCCTTTGGCGATCGCCATTATGTGGGTAGTGTGGGCTGTAAGATTGTCGCCATTTTGGAAGGTCAAGCGGACGTCTACATTTCCCTGTCGGGGAAATCCGCTGCCAAAGATTGGGACTTTGCCGCGCCGGAATTAATCCTGACGGAGGCCGGGGGGCAGTTTACCTATTTCGACCAAGAACCCGTGATTTACAATCGGGGGGATGTGCGGCAATGGGGAGGCATTATGGCCACCAATGGATCTCGCCATCCTCAACTATGTGAACAATCCGTGGCAATCCTGGCAGAACTGGATGGATAGCAACGAATCAGCGAATCGTTGGCTTGGCATTGATCCGGGCCTAGCCATTATTGGCTGGGCCATTTTAGACCGGCAATCAGACCAGTCCGCCCAACTGATTGACTACGGCATTATCGAAACCCCGAAAAAGATCAGCACTCCGGCACGGTTGGTGGAAATTGAACAGGATATTACCGCCCTATTAACGGAATTTCAGCCCCAGGCGATCGCCATCGAAATGCCCTTTTTTAGTCGGCAAATCAAAGCGGCCGGGGGGGTGATCCAGGCCTTGGGGGTGATCAATTTAGTCATTTGTCGGGAACAAGGAATTCAGCCAATTTTCCTCCATCAATCCAGCTGGAAATGCCATTTGGG
>JBEAQB010000058.1:0-2524 GCA_041164125.1 Cyanobacteriota bacterium | reverse complement strand
GGGGGCATAACAATCAAATCTCCTCGCGCATTACGTTCCAAGGGGCGATCGCCGTTAACCTCACCGATAAAACTGCTCATCGGTGAGGTTAACGGTGTCGAGTTTGAGGGTAACGGTATCCATGGCCAACCTCCCCTCCGTTAGTAGTAATTGCCCACTTTGCGGTGGTGTACTGCCGTCAAGCCCTCTGCTTTGGAGACCCGCCCGTTGCTGACAGTGCTGTAAACAATCCAGTGATCGCTACAGTCCATCCGACTACTCACTTCACATTCCAAATAGACCAAGGCATCGGTCAAAATGGGGGAACCATTGGTGGCCGGTTGAATGTTAACGCCGGCAAAGCGGTCGGCCCCAGGGGGGAAGCGTTTAAGAAAATGCTTCATTAGGGCTTGATAGTTGCCTTCTTCTAAAATGTTTAAGACAAAGCGATCGCCGACTTGGAGCAGGGATTCGATCGCCCGATCTTTGGCCACCGCCACGGTAAATCCCGGGGGGGTAAAACTGGCTTGGGACACCCAGGAGGCTAACATCGCCCCTTTCACGGCTCCTTTCTGGGCGGTGATGATATAAAGCCCGCCGCTGATGCGCCCGATCGCCTTTTCTAGTTCACTATCGAGGGACTTGAGTTTTTTGATTTTGGCCGCCTGGGCGAGGGTTTGCCCCAAATCTGTTCCCGATTCATCACAGATTTGATAGGAGTTTTCGCTGGGGGTGTCTTTAACCTTAATGACCTTAAACCCTTCCCGTAAACCCAGGTCTAAGAATTTTATCCGTAGGGGATCAATGGGTTCATCGTTGCCGCCGTAGGATTCATACAAGCCAAAGGTTTGCTTGGGATTGACGGCAGCGAGGACGGTACCAAAATTGGTGCTGATATCACTAGGCGCGTTCAAGGGCGGCATGCCCACCACAACGCCACTCGCATGGGCCACCATCTCATTAATTTCCTGGGGGTCCGTAGAACTCAGATCCACCATCTCCACCCCAATGCCGGTTTTGGTAATGCCCTTAGCAATGGCTTGGGAAAGGCGATCACCGTAGCCATAATCCGCCACATAAAAGACCACCACCGTTTTTTCCGCTTTACTTTGGCTTTCACTCCAATGGCGATAACGGTGTAATAATTCCCCCACGTTATGGCGCAGGAGCGGGCCGTGACCATTAGCAACGGTGGTAATGTCCCCTAAATTGTCCATGCGTTTCATGGCGGCCAGCACCGACCGCGCATTCGGCCCCATTAGGCAATCGTAATAAAATTGATAATCCGGCGCAATTTTGCCCAAATCTTCATCAAACACCGCATCGGAACAATAGTGTAGCCCAAAGACATCGCAGGTAAAGAGTGTCTGGGTGGCGGGATCATAGGTCAGCATGGTATCCGGCCAATGCAGATTGGGGGCGCTAACAAATTCTAGATTGTGACCCTGCCCCAAATCCAGGCGATCGCCGCTTTTGACTTGAATACGTTTAAAGGGTTGGTGAACGAAGTTATCGAGAAACTGCAACGCCACTTTGGTGGCAACCACCGTAATTTCCGGTGCAAGCTGCAAAATATCTTTGACTAGGCCACTGTGATCCGGTTCGGTGTGACTGACAATCAGGTAATCAATCTGGGTGGGATCAATGAGCCCTGTTAGTAACTCTAAATATAACTGGCGGAACTTTTCGTGGGAGCTATCCACCAAGGCCACCTTATCCGCCTGAATCAGATAGGAATTGTAGGTGGTGCCATTTTGTAAGCCAAATTCAATATCAAATCGATCCCGGTCCCAATCCAATGACCGAATGGCAATTGTCTTGTCGGCGATCGCCTGGGTTTGGGTGGAAAGGCGTTTTTGGGTCGGCAAGGGGGTGGCAACCATGTCAAACTCCTGGGTTCGAGGAAAGGGTTTTTGTGTAGTGTATCGCAGTTGACAGCGATCTTTCAGAGATAGACTGCTTCCTCATCCTCCGATCTAGCCAGTCTAATTTCCGCTAACCTAAGAAGCAATCTGCCTTTTCCCCTGGCTCCGATCCAATCAATAACCTGAGTTCGACAGCTAAAAAGTGGCTGGAGGCAAAGCTCTCAGTTCATCATCAGGAATGTTTAATCAGGGTTTGTCGGGATGGTAAGCGTAGGCAATCAGTCCTGCAGCAATTCCAAATTCAAACGGTATAAATAAATACAGCAAGGCATCTGGGTATAGTAGTCCATGGAGGGAGGAAGACCTAGACTTGTTCTGAATGAGTCGAAATGAAAGTAAATGACCTAAGTTTTGAGGGAATCGTTAGCTGTTTCAATACAGTTATTGCGACGATAAATGACCCCCGCTCAGAGAGTAATGCAAAAAAATACACTCTAAGAGAGGTGATACTGGGGGCATTTGCCGCCTTTTTTATGCAAAATGAGTCGTTTTTAGAATATCAACGCCAACTGAACAGTCGTTGTGGGCAAGATAATGCTCAGAGCTTGTTCGGATTGGAAAAAATACCCACAGTAGAGCAGATTCGTAATGTTATGGATCAGGTAGTAGCGAGTAGTCTA
>JBEAQB010000057.1:0-6385 GCA_041164125.1 Cyanobacteriota bacterium | reverse complement strand
AAGAGCTGTATGCAAAGGGGCTCCCGGCGGCATCTTGGGGTTTAAACCGACAAAATTGAGGGAAAATTGCGGATTTTTTAAGCCGACACAGGGGGGCAAGTGTTGATGGTGCAAACTGAGTAGACTCAACGCCACGGCGATCGCCCCGGAGGCTCCGAGGGTGTGGCCGATGGCCCCTTTACTGGTTGTGATCAAGATGGATCCGGGAAAGAGATCTTGAATTAACTGGGCTTCCCGTTGATCATTTAACACGGTACCGGTGCCGTGGGGGTGAATAAAGTCTATTTGTTCAAGGGTTAACCCACTGCGGTCTAGGCAGGCCTTGATCGCGACCTGAGCACTATGGTTATCGGTGGCCGGCGCACTGCGGTCGTCAGCATCACAGCTAAAGCCCCAATCTAAAATGCGCCCATAGATCTTGGCAGATCGTTGTTTGGCTCGTTGCCAAGATTCCAACACCAAAAAGGCTCCCCCTTCGGCTAAGGCTAATCCCTGGCGATCGCCGTCAAAGGGAAAACAGCCTGTTTTTGCTAAAGCGCCCATACGGGCAAACCCAGCTAAGGTTAAGGGGGTAATGGGGACTTCTACAGCTCCAGCAATAACCTGTTGGCAATGCCCTTGGCGAATCAAATCGACGCCTTCGGCGATCGCCCATAACCCCGTGGCACAGGCGGCCATCGGGGCTTTAATTAACGTTACCCGGGGCAGTAATTGGGCAGTGAGGTTAGCCGCCTTATAAGGGAAAGTTGCTAGCCAAGGAATGGGCGGATTTTTGTGGGAAACCCAGTCTTCCCAGTGCTTCTGACAACCGCGACTAGAACCAATCACCACTCCCCACGGCTCAAGATCCGATGCTAATTGGGCATCCTTGAGGGCTGCGTTTAATAGCGCAGGTACTAAGTTAGAAAAATCCTGGGGAGAGTGCTTAATTAAGCCCAAGGGTAAAGGATCAAAGGCAGGGAAGGGTTGCTGTAATTGAAGACCGGTTTTGCCTGTGCCGATTCTTTGCCAGGTTTGTTGGCGGTTGCCTAGGCAAGTCTGTAGCCCAATCCCCGTCACGACAACGCTGTTCATCCGCGTTTTACAAACTGGACTGGAAACCACTATAACCCGCAAAAGTGTCCTCTGCTGCTCACCCGCGAATGATGCCTCACCTTTGTTTGATATTTGAATTGCTATTTGAATGATACTTAAAAATCAGGCGGTGATTCTGCGCAACAAACCAGCAAAGTTACGTCAACCATTAACCATCCCCGTCCTATAATTGAGCGGAGTAAAGCAGCAATTTGCCCCGGACTCAATTAGCGGAACTTAAAGACGGTATGAAAATTTTATTTGTGGCAGCGGAAGTATCCCCCCTAGCGAAGGTGGGTGGCATGGGGGATGTGGTCGGTTCCCTGCCCAAGGTTCTCCATCAATTAGGTCATGATGTCCGGATTTTCATGCCTTATTACGGTTTTATTGGAGACAAAATCGATGTCCCGGCCGAGCCAGTCTGGCAGGGCGCGGCCATGTTCCAAGAATTTTCCATTTATCAGTCCTGTCTGCCGGACACTGACATTCCCCTCTATCTATTTGGTCATCCGGCATTTGATTCCCGACGGATCTATGCTGGGGAGGATGAAGCCTGGCGGTTTACCTTCTTTGCCAATGGCGCAGCGGAATTTGCCTGGAACCACTGGAAACCAGAAATCATCCATTGCCATGATTGGCATACGGGCATGATCCCGGTTTGGATGCATCAGTCTCCTGATATTGCCACCGTTTTTACCATCCATAATTTGGCCTATCAGGGGCCATGGCGAGGTTTGCTAGAAAATATGACCTGGTGTCCTTGGTATATGCAGGGGGACAATGTCATGGCGGCCGCCATCCAATTTGCCAATCGAGTGACGACGGTGTCTCCCACCTATGCCCAACAAATCCAAACTGCAGCTTATGGGGAAAAGCTAGACGGTTTGCTATCGTTCATTAGCCAAAATTTAGTTGGCATTCTCAACGGCATTGATACGGAAATTTATAATCCTGCCACCGATCGCTTTATCGGGAAAAATTTTGATGCCCATAACCTCGATAAACGGGTAAAAAATAAAATTGCCATTCAAGAAGAAACGGGTTTAGAGATCAACCGCCAGGCCATGTTGGTGGGTATGGTGGCCCGGTTAGTGGAACAGAAAGGGATTGATTTGGTGATTCAAATTCTTGATCGCTTTATGTCCTACACTGATTCTCAATTAATCATTCTTGGCACGGGCGATCGCCATTACGAAACCCAACTATGGCAATTGGCGTCCCGTTTTCCGGGTCGCATGGCGGTGCAATTACTCCATAACGACGCCCTATCACGGCGAGTGTATGCAGGCTGTGATGTCTTTTTGATGCCATCCCGCTTTGAACCCTGTGGGCTCAGTCAGTTAATGGCAATGCGTTACGGCTGTATTCCCATTGTGCGCCGGACAGGGGGGCTAGTGGATACAGTTTCATTCTATGATCCGGTCAATGAAGCGGGGACAGGCTATTGTTTTGACCGCTATGAGCCATTGGATTGTTTTACCGCTATGGTACGGGCCTGGGAAGGGTTCCGCTTCAAGGCTGATTGGGCAAAACTGCAACAGCGGGCGATGCAAATGGACTTTAGCTGGTATCGCTCTGCCGGGGACTACCTCAAGGTTTACCGCAGTGTGATTGGGAAAGCCCCCGAATTAACCGCAGACGAAGAGAGTAAAATTGCCACTCTAACCGCTTCTAGCCTGGGAAAGGCGTCAGTTAACGCCCTAAAATAGTTGGGATGGCTCCGGTCAATTGCCTCGCCATGCCAGACTGGGGCGTTTACACTTTAATACTCTATTTTTTGAAAACCCTATGGCTTATTACTGGTTTAAAGCCCTCCATTTAATTGGCGTGGTGGTTTGGTTTGCTGGATTGTTCTATCTCGTTAGATTATTTGTCTATCACGCGGAAGCAGAACAACAGTCTGAACCGGCAAAAACCATCTTGACGAAGCAATATGAATTGATGGAAAAACGGCTTTACAATATCATCACCACCCCGGGCATGATTGTCACCGTTACCATGGCGATCGGTCTGATTTCCACTGAACCGGAGATTATGAAGTCCGGTTGGCTTCATGCCAAATTAACCTTTGTAGCCTTGTTATTGCTGTACCATTTTTACTGTGGGCGAATCATGAAAAAGCTCGCTCAAGGGGACTCTGGCTGGACAGGACAACAGTTTCGGGCATTAAACGAAGCGCCAACCTTGTTGTTGTTGGTGATTGTGTTATTGGCGGTTTTTAAAAATAATTTGCCCCTTGATGCAACGACTTGGTTGCTGGTGGCTTTAGTGATTGCCATGGCAGCATCCATTCAGCTTTATGCTAAAAAACGTCGTCGTGACCAAGAGGCCCTGACCGCGCAACAGGATGCGGCGTCTGCCCCTAATTGAGCGTCCCCGGAGCAGAGGGGCATGGGTTACTTGTTCTTGCTGCCAAACAAGGTCGTAAAAAATTTACCCTGGCTAGACTGGTTGGGGGTATTCCCGTGACTAATGTTAGCGGCAGTCTGTTGAGCGAGTTCCTGTTTAGCCGTGATCACCATGGGATCATTTGGGGCCAGTTCTCCGGCCGTTTTAATATGCACCTTAGCCATGGGTAACATTTTGTTCTGCAGGTAAGACATGCCCAATAAACAATGGGCCTGGGGATCCTTGGGACTGAGTCTTAACGCTTCCCTGAGTTCAGCAATGGCTTGGTCATAATGACGACGGTCATAATTGACTTGGGCACGGTGCAGACTTCTGGCAAAAGGGGTCAGGGACTCCCCCCCCTCTGGTGACCGATGTTCAACAGAGGGACGAGGGGGAGATTCACCGTTGGGTAAACTCTCGGGCGCTAATCCTGGGGAAGGAGGGGCAACGGTTCTCTTAGGGGAAACAACCGTGGTAACACTAGGCTTCTGCCTGGGGGCGGGGGAGGGGATAGTATCCTTGACAAGTAAGAAAATCAGGTTATATTCACTCAGTTGAGCAATTTCTGCGAAAACGGTTGAAAAGTTTTGATATAGATTTCTGCTTAAGGGAGTCAAAAGTTGTCGATAAATCAAATCTAAATTGTGCCGGGCGGCTTGTAACTGTTGAGATTCAGCACTGGTAAAGGTCAGATGGTCTTTAGTGGCCACAGTCCGAACCGTTTGATTGAGGATCAGTCGGTGCTCCGTTCGCGAAACGTCCCGAGCGAGCACTTCGTAAGCTGGATTGACAAATTTAGAAAATAATTTCGACGCTTCGGCCTGGGTTTGACTGGACTCGGTTTTAGATGTGTCGGGATGGAGTAGAAAGGCAATTTTCAGATAATTTTGTCGAATCTGCTGAGGCGTAGCATCCAACGGACAACCTAAAATGGCGTAATGATCAATTACGCCATATTTGAACAATCCTTGTTGGACGGGGAAAGGGTTCATTGAAAAACTGGGTCCGAAACGTCTTCTTCTAGAAGGACTTTGTCATGGTATTGTAGTCGCTCATTGACCCCTGAGACGCCGATCAATGGGAGTTCTTGAGGGTGAGGACGTCGCGTTCACCCTTCAGACGTAGCAAGATCGCTAGGCTTGGGGCAAAAGAAAATCAAGCTTGAGCGGAGACATATTGTTTAAGCCAGGCTTGGGATTGCCCTAACGCCTGACTGAGGGCAGCATGAATTTTGCGGTTTGTTGCTAAAATTCTGCCTGAACTTAGCACTAGTGGACTGCCATCATAGGCGGAAAGCTGACCACCGGCTTCTTCAAGAATAACCATTCCGGCACTAATATCCCACGGATTAATGCCCCGCTCCCAGTAGCCGTCTAGTCGACCACAGGCTACATCGGTTAAATCTAATGCAGCGGATCCACTCCGGCGGACACCTTGGGTGAGGTGGGTCAGATGGCAAAATTCAGCGTAATTATTATCTAGGGTTTCCCGGCGATCATAGGCAAACCCAGACACGAGCAGGCTTTTGCCCAGGTCTGCCGTCGGGGAAACCTGAATCGGTTGGCGATTGAGGGTCGCCCCTAAACCTTTTGCTCCCCGAAACAGTTCTTGGCGAAAGGGATTGTAGACAACACCGATCGCCGGAATGCCATGAATGAGAAGGGCAATAGAAACACAGGCAACCGGATAACTGTGGGCAAAATTGGTGGTGCCGTCCAAGGGATCAATCGCCCAACAATAGGGATTATTTTTATCCCCTAACTGTCCCGATTCCTCAGCCAGGATGGCATGGTCTGGACAATGGCGTTTGATGATGTCAAGGACCACTGCTTCTGCTTGGCGATCGGCTTCTGTGACTAAGTCCCCCGCCTGACCTTTCTCTTGAATTTGTTGCACCCGGCCCCAGAGAGAGAGAAGGCGTGATCCGGCCGCTAACGCTGCCTCCGTGGCAATTTCTAGGTAAGTTTGTCGCTCAGACTGGGACTGATCAAGCATGACTAGGGAAAAGGAATCAGTAAACAAAGCAGTAGGTTGATGGGGTTCCCCGGGAAAGAGGCATCAAACCTTCCTCAATCTAGGAGGCAAAACCAATGATGTCAATCAGGGGTCGCTGTCCCTAATCATCGTCTAACGGGAGTCCCAAGCGAACCCGTCCCCCATCAAAGTAACGTCCAAATTGCAATTCATAGACCTCGTCTTCATTTTGAGTTTCCACTTCCAAATCCGACCGAGCATAGCTAACACAGAGCAAGGCATACCCTTGCTTTTGTAATTCCGGCGACAAGCCCATCGCTTCAGGTTGGTAAACTTCCCCGGCAAGGATTTTGACAGCACAGGCGGTACAAGCACCGTTACGGCAAGAAAAAGGCAGCTCATAGCCCTGTTCTTCCGCTTGGTGGAGGATGTAGCGGTCTTCAGACACAACAACCGTGAAATCCTTATTTAACTGGCGATGATGAATAAGAACGCGATGGGAACAAATCATTGTAGGCAGGTTTTCTAATCAGTGTTTGGGTTTCTGTCTCCGTTATTGTATAATTAAACTTCATGACCACTTTGGAGAGGTGGCCGAGCGGTTGAAGGCGCAGCACTGGAAATGCTGTTTGGGGGTAACTTCAACGAGGGTTCGAATCCCTCCCTCTCCGTTACCAGCAATCAAGGCTACGTTTGCTCAATATTAAGGGCTTGGGGCGATGCCACCATCGTTGGTATTGAGCTGACGGTCTTGAACAATCCACCGCGACCCGTTGTTCTACTTCGCTATTCTTTTCGGTATTCTAGGGCGTGTCATCAATTGAGGTAAGGTAGGGGAGTTATGCTTAATTTCACTAGCCCCAACCATGACTACCCGACGATATGCCCTGCGCGATGACCAGTGGGAAAACCTTCAGGCTCTTTTGCCCGGTTCAAAAGGCTGGGT
>JBEAQB010000056.1:0-4379 GCA_041164125.1 Cyanobacteriota bacterium | reverse complement strand
GGCAATCTGGCGTTGCCGTTGCTGACTGTCTAAAGCGCGATGGATTTCCCCTTCCGTTACCATTTGTACAAAAGCCCCCACAATGTAAACCGCTGAGGTCGTCCCGGCCAGAATGACAAGGATGGTAAACACCCGTTCCGGCACTGTGGTCAAGGGTCGCACCTCCCCATAACCAACCCCAAAAATAGTGATAATCACCATATATATGGCTTCTAGGGTGGTCCAACCAAAGTAGATATATCCCAAGGTCGCTAAAATGAAGGTCACCACAAAAAAAAGGACCCCAATTTTAAGGCGTTGGTTAGAATTTTGCATGTTTGAGGAATGATCGTTCCCTATAACGAATTGTCCCTGGAAAAATCATTGCCTAACATCGCAGTTTAACCTGATTGGCGCTAAACATTGTTACTGTTTACACCAAATCTCCTGAACCAAGGCAATCCTAGTGAAAAATCTTGGTCAGTTGAGGAATAATCCTAAAAATCCGCTGCACTCCTTAAATATGGTGTCCATTCTCCGGTAGGTCGTCACTGCCTAAGGGTGACGGTTGATCTGGCGTTTCTCGTTGCGGCGGACGAGCATTGAGGGGGAGATGAAACCGGCTGATGCGACTGGGAATCGGCGTGCGGGGAACCGCTTGCAGCCCCTGTAAGACCTCTGACAGTTGTAAGCGCTCGGGTTTTGTTTCTTTGAGCTTGTGCCACACAGATCGAGACATGAGTAGGCGATGTTCAAACCGTTCTGCCCCGAGCTGTTCTAAATACTCTTCCCGCTCATGTTGATAATCTGCCGACTCTAAAATTAAGGACTGGTTAGGCTGTCCTTGAACCAGTTGCGCCATCTTAACCAATAATTTCGGATAGAGCCAGGTATAGGCTGGGTGAACAGTGAGTTCTCCGCGATGGGGGTGATCCCCTGCGGTGGATAAGGTCAATTTAAAGTAGGCGATCGCCGCTTTGCGTTGGGGCTCAAACACATAACCACTAACGATTTCCTGTTGCAGATACCATTGTTGCAACCGGTTAATCATCCCCCCCAAAAACTGGTGTTTGAAATCTTGAATATGGCGATCGAAAACTTGGCGCATCAAGGGGGGCATGGAAACGCAATCTAGTTGGTATAACAGCGCTGCATCCGCATTGCTCACCGGCAGCAAGTTGGGCAAATCTGGCTGATTTTGGGCTAGGGTCTCTAGCAAGGGTGTCGATAACGACCAGTAGGTCATCTGGGCAAGGGGCTGAAAGCCATTTTGACGATAGAGGGCCAAAATATTTTTATCGTTGACGTTGACGTCTAACACCCAGGTCCGGGCTTCCCAAATGGTTTGAAAACAATGGCGTAATAACTGTGACCCTATCCCTTTGGGGTCGGTGACTAAATGGGATTGAATGGCTTCTGCTGCCACCAAAACCTGCTCTACCCGCCAGGTTGACCGGCTGCTATTAAACGGCGAAACGCGAATAAATCCCCCCAGGTTACCCTTGGGTTGGTGCTCGGCCACAAACCCGTGGAAGAGATGTTGCAGAGGATTGCGAAAACATCCCAGGCCTTTAACCAATCCGTACCAGAGACGGTTGCGGCGTAACCGACGGATAATGCTAGCGTCGGCGATCGCTGCGTTCGTTTGCAATAATTGCTCTAACGCTTCTAGATCGCGGAATTGCACTGCGCGAATCACCAACGAGCAAGCTTGATTAAGAGTAACCATAGGGTGGCCAGGGATCGTAGTTCCCCCCATCTTAACGGCTTTGTTCACCTAGGGAGGCCTGAGTGTGGAACTGATCGGTATAAGGGGGGCATTATTGTCGGCGCTGCCCTTAACTTAGCCCAAAAGCACTAAGTTGGTGAACTGGAAATTTGTCGTGATTGTTTCTCCCCCGGGATTAATCGCAACCACCTGTTGTTGACTGGGCAAATAGTAGCCGCCTAACTCGGTGTAGGTTTCTTCAAACTGTCGTTTTCCCTTTAATTCCTGATTGTTGGCATTGCGAAAAATCGCATTGTATTTGGTTGAGATATACCCTTGGCCCGTCTCTAAACTTTCTTCGGTATTAATTGTGAAGGCCATGGGCCCCATGACGCGACTCACTTGGCAAATTTCTGTGCCCCGAATTTTGTAATTCGAGCCCATGGCATCCCCTTTAACCTCAATCTCCCGGGCCCCGTTGGGGTCCGTGGCACCAAAACTAAATTGATTTTTACCGTGGGATTTTTCAAAGTCGCCCCGTTTGCGGTGGGTAACAATATCCCGTAATTGGTTGTAAACACTTTCTTGAACGGTTTCGTCTGCAAAACCGCTCACCTCGACGCGATAGTCCGCTGTGACTTCCACGTCTCCTTCGTAGCATTCTTCCCCTTGGGTGACGGTTAAATGGGCGCGGTAACCGGGGAAGTTTTCGTCCCAGGTATAGCGATTTTCGTAGGCGGCCCGGAAGGCGTCTTGGGCAGTAATAGCAGCAGTCATAAATCTCTAAATTGCGTCAAGGTTCACTGATCTAACCGGGAATTCCCTCGGAATTAACCCTGTTTTATTTAGCATTACACAACAGTCAACTTTTTTCTGCCCCTAGGCCAGCCCCAGTTTGGCCAACACAGGTTTAGTGCTCACCACATGGCGTTCAAGGCCTAACTGTTGGGGAGCGATGCCCATGGCCAGACCGACTAGTTGGGGCAGATGTAAGATGGGGAGGTTTAACTCAACGCCCAAGACCTTGGCCACTTCCGGTTGCCGTGAATCTAACTGTAAGTGACACAACGGACACGGGGTCACTAGGCAATCGGCCCCAGCGGCGATCGCCGTTTGTAGGTGTTTGCCGGCTAATTGAAACGATTGGGGGGTCGCGTAACTGGAAATGGGCCACCCACAACATTGGGTACGGCCTTCGTAGTAAATCGGCTGAGCGCCGACAGTACTAAAAATGTTTTCCAAAGAATGGGGATCGAGGGGGTTCGCCTCCGGCAAATTCTCTTGGGCCCGTAGGAGATAGCAGCCATAGAAGGCAGCACAATTTAAGCCGGTCAATTTTGTTTGTACCCGTTCTGCTAAGGTATCTAGACCAAAATCCTGCACTAGGGCCCAGAGTAAATGGGTAACTCGGGTCGAGCCGCGATAGGGGGCACACCTTTCTTGCGTTAAATAGTCATTGACCTGTTCAAAATAGGCTGGATCATGGTCTTTTGCCCGTTTTAACCGCTCATCCACCTGACCAATTACCCCCTGACAGGTACTGCAATGGGTCAACAGGGGTAAATTCAACTGCTCTGCCAAAGCAATATTGCGGGCATTAACACTGTCTTCTAAGAGTTGGGAATCCTCCTTAAACGTTCCTGATCCACAACAGGCAGCTTTTTTTAACTCAATGAGCTTAATTCCCAAAGCCTGGCTCAAGGCGGTGGTGGCGAGGTGCAGTTCTCCACAGGCGCCCTGGGCGACGCAACCGGGAAAATAGGCATATTGGAGGGCAGTAGTCATGGCGATCTGGGGATGAAGAAGCGTGATCGATCCAATTCTAATAGAGGGAAAGAGTGTGGGCGGTACAACTGATGAACAGCTTAGGGCCGGTCTGGGGATTCGTCCATTTTTAAGCGCAAATACGCTTCAATAAACGGGTTTAAATCGCCGTCCATTACCCCTGAGATATCGGTGGTTTCCACCTGACTGCGTAAATCCTTGACCATTTGGTAGGGATGAAACACATAATTCCGAATCTGGGTGCCCCAGGCGGCTTCCACCATGTCCCCCCGGATTTCGGCGATCGCCTGAGCCCGTTGTTCTTCGAGGATGATTAGTAATTTAGCTTTAAGAATGGCCAGGGCTTTTTCCTTATTCTGTAACTGGGATCGTTCTTGGGTACAGCGCACCGCGAGCCCCGTAGGGAGATGAACAATCCGTACAGCAGTCTCGACTTTGTTAACGTTTTGCCCCCCCTTACCGCCGGCCCGGGAAGTGGTAATTTCCAGATCTTTGTCGGGAATCTCCAAATCAATGGCATCATCCCCCAACAGGGGCATCACTTCTACCCCGGCAAAACTGGTTTGGCGTTTACCATTGGCATTAAAGGGGGAAATACGAACCAGGCGGTGGGTGCCCTTTTCCGCTTTGAGATACCCATAGGCATAGCGCCCTGCGATTTCTAGGGTGACGGACTTTAAGCCCGCTTCATCCCCTTCAGAAATTTCATCTAAATTAACGTTGTATCCCTGTTTTTCCGCCCAGCGAGTGTACATCCGCAGTAACATTTCCGCCCAATCCTGGGCATCGGTGCCCCCGGCCCCCGCATTGATGGTTAACACTGCCCCTTTACTGTCGTAGGGCCCCGCCAATAATTGTTGTAATTCCCAGCGGTCTAACTCAGTTTGGAGGTGATGAACCGTGGTTT
>JBEAQB010000055.1:0-3681 GCA_041164125.1 Cyanobacteriota bacterium | reverse complement strand
CCGACGGTTAGTCAGGTGGATGAGGGATTAGTGGAGTTGAATGACCTTGGGCTGTTCAACCATGTGAACGGTATCAACGAAACGGGCAGTGCTAGATTGGCTAGAAATAACCAAGCTTTGGGTGCGGGCCCCGCCGTGGAAGAAGCGAACGCCTTCCATTAGCGTTCCTGGGGTAATCCCACAGGCGGCAAATAAGACGGTTTCACCACAGGCTAACTGCTCACAATCGTAGACGGCATCGGGGTTTTTGATGCCCATAGAGGTTAACCGCTCAATATTGCCTTCGCGGCTCTCGCCAATTAAGCCCGTTTTAACAACTTCAGGATCGTAGATGAGTTGCCCTTGGAAGTGTCCCCCCAAACAACGCATCGCCGCGGCGGAGATAACCCCTTCGGGGGCAGCGCCGATCCCCATCAGGGCATGGATGTTGGTTCCCGAAAAGGCACAGGAAATGGCGGCGGAGACGTCACCGTCACTGATCAGACGCACCCGGGCCCCTGCGTTACGGATTTCCTGGATTAACTCCTTATGGCGGGGGCGGTCCATGACCACAACCACTAATTCTTCGATGGTGCGGTTGAGACAGTCAGAAAGGATTTTCAGGTTTTCGGTGGCGGATTTGTTGATGTCAACATGACCTTTGGCAGCTGGAGGAGCCGCTAGCTTTTTCATGTAGAAATCGGGCGCAGCAAATAAGCCCCCTTTTTCAGAAATTGCCAGCACAGCCATGGAACCGTTCTGACCATAGGCGACCAGGTTAGTCCCTTCGCAGGGATCAACGGCAATATCAATTTCCACTAACTCTTCGGGGTTGCAGAAGGTTTTGGCATCGTCTCTGGTGCAAATGCCGACCTCTTCGCCGATGTAGAGCATCGGGGCATCATCCCGTTCCCCTTCCCCAATGACGATCCGACCCCGCATGTGAATTTTATTCATTCGTTCGCGCATGGCCTCTACCGCCACTTGGTCAGCGGTATTTTTTTCGCCTTTGCCCATCCATTTCGCCGAGGCGATCGCCGCTTGCTCAACGACTTCAATGATTTCTAAACCAAGAGTACTGTCCACGAATTAAGTCCTCCCAACTGCTGATTAGGTTTCCCTAGCCTGTCTGGATAAATGTTATTAGTCAAGAGTCTATCAGAGTGAGGGATCAGCGTACAGCGTCCTGTGGGTCTTGGCACTACCGGGGAAACAATTAGGACGAAACCCCGTTCTTCCCTGATAATAGTGCCTTAACCCATTGTCATCTGCCTTGTGTCTCAATCAGGTAAATCGTCCCGGTCTTTAGTGGGGATCGCCGGTATTGTGGCGATCGCCACATTGATTAGTAAAGTCTTCGGCTTAGTGCGAGAACAACTCATTGCTGCCGCGTTTGGGGTCGGTACAGTCGTGAATGCCTATGCCTATGCCTATGTTATCCCTGGCTTTCTCTTCATTTTGTTGGGGGGGATCAATGGCCCCTTCCATAGTGCCTTGGTCAGCGTCCTCTCTAAACGGGATCGAGAAGAGGCGGCCCCCTTGGTGGAAACCGTTACGACCTTGGTGAGTGCAGTTTTGCTGGTGGTGACCCTGATTTTGATCGTCGGTGCGGGCCTGTTGATTGATGTATTAGCACCAGGATTACCCCCCGAAACGCGTCAGATCGCGGTGCAGCAATTACAAATTATGGCCCCAATGGCCCTCTTGTCAGGGCTAATTGGCATTGGCTTTGGCACCCTCAACGCAGCGGATCAATATTGGTTACCCAGTATTAGCCCCCTACTCTCCAGTCTGACGGTGATTTTAGGCTTAGGGGTGGCGGTTTGGCAGTTAGGAGACCAATTAAATACCCCGCAATACTGGTTACTGGGATCATTATTACTTGCTGGCGGGACAACGGCCGGTGCCATGTTGCAATGGTTCGCACAAATTATTCCCCAGGCAAGGGCTGGGATGGGCAAAATTCGCCTCCGGTTTAACGTGGGCTTGCCAGGGGTCAAAGAGGTTTTACGGGTTTTGATTCCTGCCACCCTATCGTCGGGGATGTTGTACATCAACTTTGCCACCAACCTCTTTTTTGCTTCCTTCATTCCCAATGCGGCGGCAGCGATGCGCTACGGCAATTTCGTCGCCTTGACGCCGTTGGGCATTATTTCCAACATGATTTTAGTGCCTTTTTTGCCGGTCTTTTCCCGCTTAACTGACCCCAAGGACTGGCCAGAATTAAAGCTACGGATTCGTCAGGGCATCTTACTCAGTGCGTTGACCATGTTACCGCTGACCGCCATTCTGATGGGCTTAGCGACCCCGATTGTGCAGGTCGTCTATCAACGGGGAGCGTTTAATGCTGACGCCGCAGCAGCTGTTGCCCCCGTTTTAGCGGCTTATGGTTTAGGCATGTTTTTCTATTTAGGACGCGATGTATTAGTTAGAGTATTTTATGCCCTGGGGGATGGTCATAGCCCCTTTCGGGTCAGCCTGGTTAACATTTTCTTGAATGCGTTACTGGATTTTCTCTTTTATAAACCCTTCGGTACGGTGGGGATTGTGATGGCGACGGTGGGGGTGAATTTGTTTTCAATGTTGGTCTTTTTGCGGATGCTGGATCGCCGCTTAGGGGGATTACCGCTCCTGGGGTGGGGCATGGACGTTCTCAAACTCGCGGGGATTGCGGCGATCGCCGGGGGGATCGGTTGGCAGAGTAGCCGGTGGTGGCAAACGGCGCTGGGTGCGGCTAACTTAGGCTTACAACTCGTGGAATTATCGCTGATCTCAGTCCTGACGATTAGTCTCTTTGGGCTGGGAGCCTGGATGGCTAACATTCCAGAAGTTAGCTTACTTGGCGATCGTCTTTTGAAAAAAGTGAAGCGCGCTTAGGGAAAATGGGCACAAATAAGGCAGGAATGCACCTCTTTTCGGTCATAGAGGCCCATTCCTAACACCCGCAATATTGCTACCCCAACCATTCCGTATGGAAAAACTCACCCCGAGGCTTATCCGTACGCTCATAGGTGTGAGCCCCAAAGTAATCCCGTTGGGCTTGGGTTAAATTTTGCGGTAGGACAGCGCGACGATAACTGTCAAAGTAATCCAAAGAAGCGCTAAAGGCTGGAACAGCAAGGCCCATTTCGTTGGCGAGGATCAGCACCTCCCGCCAAGCCGCCTGACGGTCTAAAATGCTTTGCTTAAATTCTGGGGCCAGCAGTAAATTGGCCAAATTAGGGTTCTCTTTGAAGGCCGCCTTGATTTTATCCAGGAAACCCGCGCGAATAATACATCCTCCCTTCCAAATACGGGCAATTTCCGGCAGATTGACATCATACTTGTACTCCTGGGAAGCCCTGGCAATCAATGCCATCCCCTGGGCGTAGGAACACATTTTGGAACAATAAAGGGCATCCCGCACTTTGGGAATCCAGGCTTCCGTATCCCCCGAAAAAGGCTGATGCGGCCCCGTTAACTCACTTGAGGCGGCCACCCGCTCTTCTTTGAGGGAAGACATCACCCGGGCATTCACCGCAGCGTAGATGGTCGGGATAGGAACCCCGAGTTCTAAGCCGCTCATCACTGTCCAACGACCGGTGCCTTTTTGCCCCGCCGCATCCAAAATATAATCGATTAAAGCAGTTTTGGTGTCGGGATCTTGGTAGGCAAAAATATCGGTGGTGATTTCGATCAGGAAAGAATTTAACTCATCGGTTT
>JBEAQB010000054.1:0-2682 GCA_041164125.1 Cyanobacteriota bacterium | reverse complement strand
CAACAGTTACAACCTGTTGAACGAGCCATTCAGCATCTCGGCAGACAATTCTTGCACCAGGAGCAATCTTTTGCATAATACTTGCTGTTCTACTAATCCAAATATAGTGTAGGCGGAGAACTACTAAGTACAGTCCACTAGACCTGAGTAGAGCGATGTATGGGATTTTAGGCTAGGTTGAGTTGATTTTATTGAGAATAGTTCCAATAAGGAATTCAAATCTCCCGCCTGATCAATCCGGCTGGCCAGTTTAAGTTGGAGTCGGCTATGAAACGTCTTAGGCAGTGGTTTTTGGCTGATGGTGCCGTTCACATATTCCCAAGCTGGGGAGTCGTCGATATGGGGGAGGGCAAGAAAGTTTGACAAGGTAAGGTGTGGCGGCGGTGCAAGCATGATCTTTGTCTCCAGGGGAGGGCAAAACACGTTGATCGGTCAATCAGACGGGGGGATTTGGAGATTGCCCAATAACCAATCTTGGTAGGGCGTATTCATATTTTGCACTGAAAGTTCAGCAATACAAGGCGTTTCGTAGGGATGGAGCGCTGCAAGACGTTGCCGCAAAGTCCCAGACAAAGCAGAGCAGGTTTTGCCAATGACCAGACATTCTGTGGTGGTTTCGATTTCCCCTTGCCACCAGTACACGGACTGGATAGTCGGTAAAATATTGGCACAGGCAATTAACCTTTCCGCCAACAAAGTACGAACCAGGGTTTCGGCCGTGGCCAGATCGGGTACTGGAATATAGAAAAAGACAATGGGGGAACTCATTCAATCAAGTCCTTGACGATCGCCATTCTGCCTAGTCTTCGGCAGTGGTGGAAGGTGTTGGGGGCGGGTCGGGGTGATAGATGCGCCGTCCATACATTTCAGTGATGAAACTCAGGTGACCAGCCAAACCGGGATTGAGTTGATCGGGATGATAGCGCCAGCCCCAATTGCCCTGGGCTGTGCCGGGGAGGTTCATCCGGGCATCACTACCTAACCCTAAAATATCCTGGAGAGGGAAAATGGATACATTGGCCACGGAACTGGAGGCTAGGCGAATTAAGCTCCATTGAATGCCTTCGCTGCACACACAACCGAGATAATTGATCACTTTTTGCTGGGCCTCTGGCGATCGCCGCTCAAACCACCCCACCGTGGTGTCGTTGTCATGGGTGCCTGTATAAACAATGGCATTTTGGTGGGTGTAATTGTAGGGAAGAAAGGGATTAGCCCGGTCAGAATCAAAGGCAAAGTGTAACACTTTCATCCCCGAGAGATGAAACTCATCCCGTAGGGCTTCTACTGCCGGCGTAATCACCCCCAGATCCTCCGCCACAATGGGCAAATTGTCGCCTAACTGTTCCTGTAAGGCCTGGAAAAATCCCCGCCCTGGTGCAGGATACCATTGACCGTTCTGAGCCGTCGTTTCTCCCTCTGGCACGCCCCAGTAGGATTCAAACCCCCGAAAATGGTCAATGCGGACGATATCTAAATATTGCAACAGGGCCTTGAAGCGGTTGACCCACCAAGCAAAATTGGTCGACTGTAACGTTTCCCAGTTATAGACGGGATTGCCCCACAGTTGGCCAGTTTCACTAAAATAATCCGGTGGTACACCGGCCATCAGGGCTGGTGCCCCAGTTTCCCGATCTAGGCAAAAGTTTTCAGGATTCGCCCATACGTCAGCGCTGTCGTGGGCGACGTATATGGGCAGGTCCCCAAAAATGGCCACATGGCGTTGATTGGCGTATTTTTTGACTGCTTGCCACTGACGAAAGCCAATGAATTGGACAAATTGATGATACAAGACCTCTGTTTTGAGCCGCTCACTCCAGAGGTTAACCGCAGCGGGATCTCGCCAGGCGATCGCCTTATCCCAGGTGTGCCAGCTCGCACCGTCATGGGCAATTTTGATCGCCATAAACAGCGCATAATCATCCAGCCAACTCGCCTGGGCCGCGCAAAAGTCATCAAACTCCTGGCGCAATTCCGGGGTGGGGCGACTGGTAAAGCTCGCAAAAGCTTGTTTTAACAGTTGAGATTTGTAGGCGATCGCCGCATCATAATCCACATAGGGCTGTTCAAAGACCGGGGCCGCTTCAAGGATCTGGGAGGGCAATAAGGCCGCATCCACCAACTTATCAGGATTAATGAGCCAAGGGTTGATTGCCAGAGCTGAGTAGCAGAGATAGGGGGAGTTGCCGTAACCCGTTGGTCCCAACGGTAAAATTTGCCAGACGGATTGATCGGCATCCGCTAAAAAATCAATAAATTGAAACGCGCCGTCCCCCAAATCTCCGATACCGTAGCGACCGGGCAAAGACGTGGGATGGAGGAGAATACCGCTACAGCGTTGATTTAACATGTAGTCCTAGGGCGAGATTATTACTTAAAGATTTATCATGTTGACGGGAGGGGAAGACATCCTGGTGAGCAGCTATTTTCGGGGATCAAGTCAGGGATTGCTCACTAAGAGTGAACCGTTTTCGGGAGAGTGTTGACGGCTTGGAGGGCAAGCTGCTGGGGAGAAAAACGGGTAAAAAATTGCCAACTGAGATAGGCGACCACTGCCAACATATATGCGACCAAAGAAAACCATAACCAATTGTTGCTATGTTGCCAAACGGCTAAGCCTAAACAGGGGAGATAGATGCCCACAAAGGCGAAAAGACCGCCATTGCGCAAAGGCTGGGATGC